>NZ_JAMYLV010000009.1:0-206214 GCF_040318195.1 Mesorhizobium sp. M1273
GGCGTTGTTAGCCGCCCGCCACGCTACTCCCACACTGTATCGTTTTTCCGGGGCGGTACATCTTTTACACCCAAATCGGCTGTAAATCGCGGCCGGCCGGTGGGCCGGCCGCGAGTTGTTGGACTTCAGTTGCTGACCACTGCTTCGGCGTCTTCGGCCGTGCGGATCTTGATGCCCTTTTCCCTGGCATAGGCCTCGGACGACTTCTCGATGATCGGACGCAGCAGCTTCCAGTCGGGCGCAATCCAGTCGGAGACGACGTTCCACTTCTTGCCGTCCCACTGCTGGAAGGTCACGTAGCCGTCACCTTCGTGATTGTCCCAGGAGACGTTGATCGAGTGGAACAGGTCCTTGGCGCCCAGCGCCTCGACGCGTGCCGGATCGAGCTTGAGATGCTCGAAGCCCCAGCGGACTTCGTCGCCGGTGAGCGTGCGGTTGCCGAACTTGGCCTGCGCGATGCGGACCGCCTCGACATTGAGGATGCCGTTGACGATGCCGAGATTGTGGTAGACCGAGCCGATACGGCTCTTTTCCTCGAGATTGCCTTTGCCGGCGCCGTAGACCGTTTTGACGATCTCCTGGACTACCGGATACTGCTCGCCTGACGCCTGGGTGGTGATGGCCGTATAGCCCTTGGCGGCATCGCCGGCGGGGATCACATCCTCTTCCGAATTCGACCAGACATTGCCGACGATGTGATCGGCCGGGAAGCCGGTCTTCTGCGCGGTCTTGAGCGCAACCGGGTTCATCACGCCCCAGCCGCGCAGCACCACATAGTCCGGATGCTCGCGACGGATCGTCAGCCACTGCGCCTGCTGCTCGTTGCCTGGATGCGGAACCTCGATCTGCGACAGCTCGAAGCCGTATTTCTGCGACAGCAGCTCATAGATCGGAATCGTCTCCTTGCCATAGGGCGAGCCGTGATAGAGCACGACGATCTTCTTGCCCTTGAGCTTGTCGAGGCCACCTTCCTTGGAGGCGATATAGTTCACGATGCCCGAGGTCTCGCTGTAGGGATTGAGCAGCAGCGGGAAGACGTAAGGGAACACGCGTCCGTCCGTGGTGTCGGTGCGGCCGTGGTTGATGGTGATCAGCGGCACCTTGTCATCGGTGATGCGGTCGATCATGGCATAGGCGATGCCGACCGAAAGCGGGTTCCAGGCGGCGATGCCGGGATTGCTCTTCAATCGTTCATAGACCTCGACGCCCTTCTCGACCTCATACTGCGTCTCGCCCTCGCTCCAGGTCAGCTTGACGCCGTTGACGCCGCCGTCGCGGATGTTGATCAGGTTGAGATAGTCGATGAAGCCGCCGAAGAAGCCGGTGCCGCCGGCGGCATAAGGGCCGACGCGGTAGCTCTGCAGGGGAAAATACTGCTCGTCGGCGTGGACCGCCGTCGCGCCGAGGACGAAGGCCGTGGCGATCGCCGCTTTCTTGAGGTGACTGAAGAAGGTCATGGATTGCGTCTCCTGAGGTTGTGGTCCGTGAGAGGATGTCGAGCGGCGCTCAGCTGGACCTTGAGCCGATCCGTCGTTTCAGGCGGTCGAAGAGGGCCGACAGCCCGTTCGGTTCCGCGATGAGGAAGATGATGATGAGCGCGCCGAGCACGATGCGCTGGCTCATGTCGAGAACACCCGAATCGAACAGTCCGCCAAACAGGAAGGCGCCAAGCCGCGACAGGATGAGCGGAAAGATGACGATGAACGCCGCTCCCAGAAAGGCGCCGCGTATCGAGGCCAGCCCGCCGATGATGATGATGAACAGGATCTGGAACGAGCGGTCGAGATTGAAGCCGGCCGGCTCGACCGTGCGCAGATAGGTGAAGGCCCACAGCACCCCGGCGACGCCGATAATGAAGGACGAGATGGCGAACGCGAGCAGCTTGGTCTTCAGCACAGGGACGCCGATCACCCGCGCGGCGGTCTCGTTGTCGCGCACGGCGATGAAATTGCGGCCGGTCGCGCTGTTGACCAGGCGCCAGACGAGCGCCGTGAGCACGATGACCGTGGTCACCGAGAGCAGGTAGCGGCCCGTCGCCCTGTCGAGCGAGAAGCCCGCAACGGCAAGGTGCGGCGCCGAGATCACCCCGGAAGGGTTGTCGTTGGAGAACCAGCCGAACTTGGTCAGCGCCCACTGCACGAAGAACTGGGCGGCGAGCGTCGAGACGGCGAGATAGAAGCCGCGCAGGCGCAGGCTCGGCAATCCGAACACGACGCCGATGCCGGCGGCCGAAATCCCGGCCAGGATCATGGTCGCAGCCAGCGGCAGTCCTTCGACCCGAAGGTTGAAATTGTAGGCGGCGAAAGCGCCGACCGCCATGAAGGCGGAGGAGCCCAGCGAAAGCTGGCCGCAATAGCCGGTCAAAAGGTTGAGGCCGACCGCCGCCAGGCTGAGCGCAAGGAACGGCAGCAGGATCGCCTCGACGAGATAGCTCGACGCATAGGCGGGGATCAGGCCGTAGGCCACGGCAATCAGGGCGACGGGCAGAGCTAACCTCTGCCAGTCGATGGGAAGCCTTGCGGCATCGAGCGCTTGCACGGCCATCGGTCAGACCCTTTCGACAGTCTTCTGGCCAAACAGGCCGGAGGGGCGCACCAGCAGGACGACCAGCGCCAGCGCATAGGCGAACCAGCCTTCGATGCCGCCACCGACAAAGGGTCCGAGGTAGACCTCGGCGAGCTTCTCGCTGGCGCCGATGATGAGGCCGCCGACGATGGCGCCGAGGATAGAATCGAAGCCGCCAAGCACCAGCACCGGCAGCGCCTTCAGCACGATCAGCGACAGCGAGAACTGGACGCCGAGGCGCGCGCCCCACAAGAGCCCCGCGACCAGTGCCACGAACCCCGCGGCCGTCCACACCGTTCCCCAGATCCGGGGCAGCCGCAGCCCGACGGCGAGCGCCGCGAACTGGTCGTCTGCGACGGCGCGAAACGCTAGGCCGACGCGGGTCCAATAGAAGAATGCGCTCAAGCCGGCGACCATCGCCGCGGCAATGCCTGCAGCAAGAAGATCGAACGACGATATCAGGATACCGCCGACCTCGAACGGCGTGTCGTCGATGCCGAGATCGAGCCCGTGCACCTGCGTGCCCCACACCAACTGGGCAGCGCCTTCAATGATGTAAGACAGGCCAAGCGTGGCCATGAACAGCGTCATCGGCGAGCGATTGACCAGCGGCCTCAGCACAGTTCGCTCGATGGTGAAGCCCAGCGCAACCATGACCGCGAGGGTAATGAGCATTGAAAGCGCAAACGGGATGCCGCGTTCGACAAGGCTGACAAAGGTGAGTGCGGCGAACAGCACCATCGACCCTTGCGCGAAGTTCAGCACGCCCGACGTCTTGTAGATCAGCACGAAACCGATGGCGACGAGCGAATACATGACGCCTGAGAGCAAGCCACCGACCAGCACCTCGATGACGAAGAGGAAATCATAGTAGCTCATCAGATGCCCTCGCCATCTTCGCCTTCGGCGGTGCCGATATAGGCCCGGATCACCGCCGGATTGGCCCTGACCTCGGCCGGTGTCCCGTCGGCGATCTTGCGGCCGTAGTCGAGCACGGCGACGCGGTCGGAGAGCCCCATGACCACGCCGATGTCGTGTTCGATGAGGATGATGGTGACGTCGTGCCGGTCGCGCGCTGCGCGCACGAAACCGGCCATCTCGGCCTTCTCGGTCGCCGTCATGCCGGCCATCGGCTCGTCGAGCAGCAGGATCTTCGGCTCGGCGACAAGCGCGCGCGCCAGTTCGACCCGCTTCTGCAGGCCGTAGGGCAGCGTTGCGACCAGGCGATCGGCGACGGCCTCGAGATGCAGGAAGGCGATTGTCTGGTCGACCTTTTCAGCGATCGCGGCATCTTCGCGCCGGGCGCGCGGTAGACCGGCGATATGTTCGACGAAGCTGGCGCGCCGAGTGTGGACGCGGCCCGACGCGATGTTGTCGCGCACTGAAAGCCCACCGAACAGTGCCAGGTTCTGGAAGGTGCGCGCGACGCCGAGCCGTGCCAGACGGCTTGCCGACACCCGGGAGAAGGACTGGCTATCGATCGCGATCTTGCCCTGATCGGCGTGATAGAGGCCGCTGATGATGTTGATCAGCGAGGATTTGCCGGCGCCATTGGGACCGATCACAGCGCGAATCTCGCGGCTTTTGACCTCGAGGTCGACATCCCGCAGTGCCGTGACGCCACCAAAGGAAATGCTGATCCCGCCCAGCGCCAGGATCGCATCAGCCTTTGCCGACAGGCGCGCCGGGCGCGTGTCCTCGACGGGACCAGCACCAGCAAGAATGCCGGAAATTTCGGGCGCGCGCTCGTATGCGGCGGCTCCCAGCGAAGCACCAATCATGAAACGTCCCTGATTTTGAAGGCGTGCGGGCGGCGGCCTGGAGGCCGCGCGTGTCCTATTCCGCGGCGACGAGCTCCCTGTCGCGCGCCGCTTCCAGTTCGCGCACCAGAGGGATGACGCGCTTGCCGAAGAACTCCACCTCTTCCTGGAAATGCAGGAAGCCGAGCAGTATCAGATCCGCGCCGGCATCCTTCAGCTTGAGGATGCGTTCGGCAATCTGTTCCGGCGTGCCGATGAGATTGCTGCGGAAGCCGTCATTGTATTGGACAAGATCCTCGAACGAGGATTTCGCCCAGTTACCCTCGCCTTCCGGCGACGCCTTGCCGGCATTCTTGACCTGATCGGCGAAACCCTGCACCGCCTCCGGATTGGCCTTGGCGATGATCTCGTCGAGCACGGTGCGCGCTTCTGCCTCGGTTTCGCGAGCGATGGCAAAGGCGTTGACGCCGATCTTGACCTTGTGGCCATTGGCCTTCGCCTTGGTCTTGATGTCGTCAACCTGCTTCTTGATCTCTTCCGGCGTGTTGCCGTTGGTGAAATACCAGTCGGAAACCCGCGCAGCCATGTCGCGCGCCGCGCGTGATGAGCCGCCCTGGAAGATCTCCGGCTGCGGATCGATCGGCTTCGGCTTCATCGAGTAGTTGGTAAAGCGATAGAAGTCGCCCTTCAGAGTGAAATTGTCCTCGGTCCAGATGCCGCGCAGCGCACGGATGAATTCCTCCGAACGGCGATAGCGCTCGTCATGGTCGAGCCACAGCTCGCCGATGGCGGCGAACTCACCGCGGAACCAGCCGCTGACGACATTGACGGCGACACGGCCATTGGTCAGGTGGTTGATGGTGGCTATCTGCTTGGCCGCCAGCGCTGGATTCCATGGGCCGGGCAGGATCGCCGCGATGACTTTCAGCGTTGTGGTCGCCGCAAGCAAGGCATGGCTGAACGATACCGATTCGTGCTGGTTGTCGGCGCCATAGCCGGCCGTGAAGCGTATTTGGCTCAGCGCGTAGTCGAAGCCGTTGGCCTCGGCGATCTGGGCGAGCTTGCGGTTATAGTCGATGTCCCAGCCGGTCCGCTGCTCGATGTTGGAGATGACCAGGCCGCCCGAGACGTTCGGGACCCAGTAGGCGAATTTCACGTTGTCGGAATTCGAGGTCATTTCGTTCGTTTCCCCTTTTGATTGGCTTCAACCGACGCGCGTGGCGACGGCAGTGTTTGCATCACTGGAATTAAGCAAGGAAATCGCTTCGGTAGCGGCCCGTGAGATGCGCTCGATAATCGCCGCGCCGACGATCTTGGCATCGACGAAATCGTCGGGCGCGCCGTAGACGCCGGTCGGGACCGTGACGGCCCCGAAAAAACCGAACAATGGCCGGAGCTGATGTTCGAGAACCAGGCCATGGTATGGACTTCCGCCGGTTGCCGCGAGAAGCACGGTCTTGCCCGTCAGTGCACGATGATCGACGAGGTCGAACAGGTGCTTGAGAGCGCCGGTGTAGGACGCCCGATAGACCGGCGTTCCGACCACGAGCAGGTCGGCCTTCTCGACACGCTGGATGATCGCTTCGCCAGACGCGCCGAGCGCACGACGAGACAGCCCGGCGAAAATCGAAGGCGCCGCCTCGGTGATTTCGATCAGGCCGGTGTCTGCCGGGACGCGCAAGGCGACTGCCTTGACCAGCGCGTTGACCACCGCGGTAGTGCGCGATGGTGTGCTTACGCCGCCGGATATTCCGAGAACCGATAGCCTTGCCAACTCGTCAATCTCCCGGACCCTGCATGCGCATCGGGTCATTTCCAAACCGGGGCAGACGATATTCGACAAAATCTATAGAGATAAGGAACTACGTTCCGATTTTTCGGCCTCGCGGAGAAAAATGCCGTTCTGCTAATGGACGTAGCAATGTCCGTATAGCGAGCAGACCGAAGCTCAGGCCATCAATACGGCTTCGCATTCATCCATCACCATTTTCAAACGCGCCTAAGCCTTGGGCAATTAGGTTCGTTGCCATGACCAGTGAAACGATCGCGCCGGAATTGAAAACGACGACCCACCATTTACCGTCGGTCAGGAAGCCGTAGCCGTCGGCGACGGCTAGCCCCCAATCGGCGGAAGGCGGCTGGATGCCGAGGCCCAGAAAACTCAGCGTCGCGATCGAAAAGAACGCGTAGCCCAGCCGAGTGACGAACTCGATGAGGATGGTCTCCCTGATGTTGGGCAATATCTCCAGGAACATGATGGCGAGCGCGCCTTCGCCGCCAAGCCGGGCGGCGCTGACATAGTCGCGCTGCTTCTGCTCGCGCACGGCGGCGCGGACGGTGCGCGCCACCAGCGGCGCATAGGCGATGCCGATCACCAGGACGACGGTCAGGTTCGACGGCCCGATCGCCACCAGCGTCATGGTGACGAGAACGATGAATGGAAACGCCATCAGTGTATCGAGCAGCCGCGCGCCGATGGCATCGGTGAGGCCATCGAAATAGCCGAGCACCAGGCCGATGATGCTGCCGGCGGCAACGCCGACCAGCGTCGCCAGCGGCGCAACCAGCAGGATATCGCGCGATCCGGCGATAATGCGGGACAGCACGTCGCGGCCGAGCTGATCGGTCCCGAACCAGTGCGAGGCATCGGGCGGCGTCAGCATCGCCAGAAAATCCTCGGCATAGGGATCATACGGAGCGAAAAGATTGCCTGCTACCGCGCATACGACCCAGAACAGTAGCAGCAGCGTTCCGATCACGACCGATGGGGGCAGTCCGGAGAAGGCACTGCCGATCCTGCGCACCGCCGGAAAACCGGCCACGGCGCGCCGTGATGCGGGAAACTCCGTCAGATCCGTCATGGCGAGGTCCGACGGCGTTGCCGCGGATCGAGCAAGGCCAGCACGAAGTCGCCCGCCGCCGCCGAAAGAACAAAGATTGCCGCCATCACCAGCACCCCCGCTTCAAGCATCGGGAAATCTCGCGCCTTGGCCGCGTTCAGAACCAGATTGCCAAGTCCCTGGATGCCGAACAGCGCTTCGATCACAACCAGCCCGCCAAGCATGTATCCGGTCTGCGTCGCCAGCACCGCGATGGTCGGGGTCAGCGCATTGCGCAGCACGTGCCGAAGGATGATCTCGCGCCGCTCAAGCCCTTTCAGGACGGCGGTGCGTGTGTAGTCGGCGGCCATCGCCTCGATCACGCCGGCCCGCGTCATCCGGGCGATGTAGCCGGCAAGATTGAGCACCAGCGGCAGCGCCGGCAGGATCAGATAATAGCCTTGCGTCCAGAAGCCCGCGCCATCCGGCGCAACGCCTGAGATCGGGAACCAGTTCAGCCACAGGCCGAAAACGATGAGCAGCATCAGGCCGGACACAAAATCCGGCACGATGCCGAAGGAGACGCCCGCCATCACGATCAGCCGGTCGATGAGGCGGCCGGCGTTGAGACCGGCGATGACACCGCCGCCAACCCCGAGCGGAATGAGAAAGACCAAAATAATGCCGGCAAGGGATGCGGAGCGCTTCAGGCTCTCCAGCACGAACGGGGCCACCGGCGCGCGCATCGAAAGCGAGGTGCCGAAATCGCCTGACACCGCCTTGCTGAACCAGAGCCAATACTGGACGAGAACTGGCTGGTCGGCGCCCAGCCGCTTGTTCAGCTCCGCCACCGCCTGCGCGTCGGCAAACGGCCCGAGCATCACGCGGCCGACATCGCCGGGCAAAACCTGCCCGGCGAAGAAAACCAGGACACTGACAAGCCACAGCGTGAGGACAAGAGTGCCCACACGCGCTGACAGAATGCGGCCGGTCAGCATGTCGCGATCATGCCTGGACGAAGGAAACGCGATCGAGCAGCAGATGCGAGATTGCGGTGAAGCGCACGCCCTCGACCTTCGAGCTGACAATCCGGCTGTATTGCGAGAAGTAGCTGATGATCGCCGGCGTCTCGTCAAGCAAAAGCGTCTGGATCTTGCCGGCAGCAAGGCGCTGGGCATTGAGGTCACGCGCCTTCGAGTAGTCGAGCAGCAGCGCATCATAGCCGGGGTTGTTGAAATGCGCCGCGTTCCAGGCTCCCGTACTCTTCAGCGTGGCGTTGAGGAAGATGTCGGGCGTGCCGCGATGGCCGTAGTCGGTGATGCCGAGAACCGAATCCAGCCAAGGCGAGCTGCCGAAGGTCGCCGAGCCGTAATAGGCGTCCTGCGGCAGGACATTGAGCTTGACATCGATGCCGATCTTTTTGGCGAAGTTCTGGATGATCACCGCATAGTCGGGAATGTCATAGGCGCGTTCGGTGGTCAGCGTCACCTCGAAGCCGTTCGGCACGCCAGCCTCGCCAAGCAGCCGCTTGGCTTCCGTGATATCGTGCTTGCGCTGCGGCACCGACGGATCGGCCGAAGGGAAGATCGGCGCGAACGGGGTGTCGTTGCCGACGATGGCGCGGCCCTTCAGCAGCCCCTTGACCACCGCCTCGCGGTCGATGGTGAGTGCCAGCGCGCGGCGGATGCGCTTGTCGGTGAACGGCGCCTGGTCGGTTCTGAGATGCACCTGGTCATGCGAGCTTGCCTGCACGCTGAGCAGCTTGAAGTTGGGGTTGCCCTCGATCGCCAGTTCCAACCGCGTCGTGCTGGGGATGACGTCGAGCTGGCCGGCCTGCAGCGCCAGCACCTGCGCCTGCTCGTCGTCGAAGAACTTGATCTCGATGCGGTCGGGCAGTGCCTTCTCGCCCCAGTAATCCGGATTGCGCACGAAGCTGGCGCCTTGCTTGGGACGGAAGGATTCGAGCTTGAACGGGCCGGTGCCGTTGAAAGTCTTCTCGAAATCGCCGGCATAGTCGGCCGGCAGGATGACGGCATTATAGACGTCGGAGGAGACATAGAAGGGAAAGTTGCTGTTGGGACCGTCGAGATCGAAGGCGACGGTCTGCTCGTCGACCAGTTTGGCGCCACCCTTGGACAGGATGCCCTTGTAGGCTGAGAGCGCCGACGAGCCGCTGGCGGGATCGACCAGCCGCTCGAAGCTCGCCACCACGTCCCTGGCGGTGACCGCGCGGCCATCGTGGAATTTCACCCCTTGCCGCAATTTGAAGGTCCAGCGGCTGGCTGTCTCGTCGGCCTCCCAGGACAAAGCGAGCTTCGGCTGGAGACCGTCCTTCGGATCGTCGAGGATCAGATATTCGCCGACCTGGCTGATCACCCCGATGCTGGCCGGATCGGTCACCGAAACCGGATCGATCGCCTTGGTCGGCTGACCGAGCCCGACACGAACCGTGCCGCCGGCGGCGGCCGCGGCGCGTGCGGCTCCGAACCCCTGCGAGGCGGCAAAGCCTGTCAGGCCGAGCAGTGCGGCGTATTTCAGGAGATCGCGGCGCTTGAGAAAGCCGCCCTGATATTCGTCGACGGCGACATTCCAGATGTCCCCCGACAGGCTGCGAAGTGCGTCGATATCCCTGCGTTTGGTCATGTTAAACCCTGCTTTGAAATGAAAATTAAAAATCTATGCGACGGGTTCGCCGTCGAGATGGATGCGGTCAACGGCCTGCGGATAGAAGGCGATGAGGCCTTTGATCTTCGGCATTTCGACGATTGGATCCCGGTAGCTCCAGGCGATGTCCGGGCGCACCGTTCCGTCGCTCAGCAGCCCCGACCAGTAGGAGGCAATGCCCTTGTAGGGACATCGCGTCGTTGTAACGGACGCCATCAGCCGCTCCAGCCGGATGTCTTCCGCCGGTAGATAGAAACGCGTCGGCAGATGGGTCTCGAACAAAAGCACCGGGCGGTGACTGTCGGCGATCGGCTCGCCGTCGAACCAGACCTGCACATGGCTCGTGCTTTGCAGCACATCAATGCGCGCATAAGGGTCTCGCGCATGGACGAAGACCTCTTCGTCCTCCTCGAACCATTGGTCGACGGCCTTCCAGGTGAAGGCGATCCGCCCGGCCAGGGACGCCAGCGCTTCGTCCGGCGGCGAGATGAACGCCCACGCCGCGTTGGCACTGCGCCTGTCGCCGCTGTCGATATCCCAATAGGCCGTCTCGCCACCGACTGGATGCGGTTCGCGATGCAGCGAGGGCTTCAGCACCGACGGATCTACCGCTGACGGCGGGAAGAAATAGATCGGCAGGAAATGGTTGGAGCGCAGCACCAGCACGTTGCGGCTGTCGGCGATGGTGCGGCCGCCGAATTTGACGCGCACACGCTTGGGACTGTGCAGGACATTGACGAGCTGCGGCGCGGTGGCTTCGCGAGGCTGCAATCTTGGCGCGACGGTCATGATCGTTCTCCCGGTCAGGACACGGCGCGTGCGTTGTCGCGCTGCTCGGCGAAGCGGTTTGCCGGCCGCGCCAGACCGAAGCGGTCACGCAGCGTTCCCGGCGCGTATTCGGTCGGGAACACGCCGCGGCGCTG
The DNA here is from genome assembly GCF_040318195.1 of Mesorhizobium sp. M1273. Classification (NCBI taxonomy): domain Bacteria; kingdom Pseudomonadati; phylum Pseudomonadota; class Alphaproteobacteria; order Hyphomicrobiales; family Phyllobacteriaceae; genus Mesorhizobium; species Mesorhizobium sp. M1273. The sequence continues at coordinate 10,732 of NZ_JAMYLV010000009.1, forward strand.
CAGCTCCGGCACCACCTGCTCGGCGAAATTCACCCAGTCCTCGGGCAGCAGCGGGAACATCAGGTTGAAGCCGTCGGCGGCGCCTGAAACGAACCAGTCCTGCAACTGGTCGGCGATCTGTTTGGGCGTGCCGGCGACGGTCGGCACCGAACCGCTGTTGGCGAGCTTGCGGGCGATGTCGCGTAGGCTGAGATTCTGCTTCGACCATTCCTTGACCCGGTTGAGCGATGTCCGTCCGCCATTGAAGGTGCTCTCGTCCGGCAGCGGCGGCAGCGGCCCGTCTGGCGGATAGACGGAGAGATCGATGCCGCTCCAGCTGGACAGAAGGTCGATGCCGACCTGATCGGGCAACAGGGTCTGGAGGTATTCCTGCTTTTCGCGGCCTTCCGCCTCGGAAGCGGCGACAATCGGCAGAATGCCCGGCAGGATCTTGAAGCTCTCCGGCCGCCTGCCATAGCGGGCGAGGCGCTCGTTGATGTCCTGCCGGTATTTGATGCCGTCTTCCCTGGTGCTGTAGATGGCGAAATGCACGTCGGCCTGGGCGGCGGCGAAGTTCTTGCCGTCCTCGGACGAGCCTGCCTGGACGATCAGCGGGTGGCCCTGCGGCGGCCGCGAAACGTTGAGCGGCCCGCGCACCTTGAAGTGCTTGCCCTTGTGATCGATGGGGTGGACCTTGTCGGGATCGGCGAAATAGCCCGTCTCCTTGTCGATCAGCAGCGCCTCGTCTTCCCAGCTGTCCCAAAGCGCCTTGACGATATCGAGGAATTCGGCCGCGCGCTCATAGCGGAACGCATGTTCGATGTTGCCGTCGCGGCCGAAATTGCGCGCCTCCTCGTCCATGGCCGATGTGACGACGTTCCACGACGCCCTGCCCTTGCTGATATGGTCGAGCGAGGCGAACATGCGCGCAACATTGTAGGGCTCGCTGTACGAGCTCGACACCGTGGTGATCAGGCCGATGTGTTTGGTCACGCCGGCCAGTGCCGACAGCAGCGTCAATGGCTCAAGGCGGGCATTGGCGTAGTGGGCGACACCGCTCTTGACCGAATCCCAGATCGAAACGTGGTCGGCGACGAAGATGGTGTCGATCCTGGCCCGCTCGGCCGCTTGCACGAGATCACGGTAGAACTCGAAGTCCAGCACCTCCCGGCCCGGCGCCCGCGGATGGCGCCACGACATCCGATGATCGCCCTGCGGGTTGAAGAAAAATGCGCTGAGGATCATGTGGTCTCGAGCCATGCCGGTCTCCTTCCAGATCTGCTCCGGAGATTGTCGCACTGCTTCGGCAAGCGGCGACAATCGCTCTTGAGCCATGAAAGTTAGATTGCGCTCCGTCCTAATTCGAGTAACTTTATAGATATAATGCGTTGCGAAAGTGGAAGCGATTGCCCTCGATCGCGACGCTGGAAGAAAGTGGTTTCAAGCTCCCAATGTCCTCCTCGGTTCTGAACGTCGACCAGCTTTCCATCGCCTATGACGGGCGCAATGGATCGCATCCCGCCGTCAGTGGCGTCTCCCTGCGCATAGGCGAAGGCGAAGCACTCGGCCTTGTCGGCGAGTCTGGATCGGGGAAAAGCTCGGTGGCGCTCGCCATCCTGCGCTATCTGCCGAAGAATGCCCGCATCGCGGCGTCAGCGCTGGAGTTCCAGGGCCGCGAAATCCGCGACCTTTCCGCCGAGCAGTTGCGCCAACTCAGGGGAAATCATATCGCCGCCGTCTACCAGCACCCGGGCGCGGCCCTCAACCCAAGCATGACGATCGGCCGCCAGATCACCGAGACGATCATGCGGCATCGCCCGGTGCGCCATGACGAGGCGCGCGAGCGGGCTTGCGAACTGCTCGGGCGCGTTCGGGTGAGCCATCCGGAGCGGGTGCTGGGGCTCTATCCACACGAACTCTCCGGCGGCATGCAGCAGCGCGCCAACATCGCCATCGCGATTGCGCTCGACCCGTCGCTGCTGGTGCTGGACGAGCCGACGACGGCGCTCGACGCCAGCGTCCAGTCCGAGATCATCGCTATCCTCTCCGGCCTGCGCAGGGACCACAAAACCAGCATTCTGCTGATCAGCCACGACATCAACATGATCCGCCGCACCTGCGACCGGGTGGCGGTGATGCAGTCGGGAACCGTGGTCGAAAGCGGCGCCGCCGCCGACGTCTTCGACAACCCCTCTCACGCCTATACGAAGGCGCTGATCGCCTCGATCCCGGCGCTCAACTACACGAAGCGGAATGGAAGACTGGCGGAGACGGACGGCCTGCCATCGCACTCGGCGGTCCAGAATGAAGACGCGGGCCGGCGCAAAGAACGCCGAATCGCGATCGCCTGCAAAGGCATCAGCCATGCGTTCGGCAGCCAACTGGTGCTCAGCAATATCGATCTCGACATCGGCCACGGCGAGACCTTCGGGCTGATCGGCGAATCCGGTTCCGGCAAGTCGACGCTGGCAAGGATCGTCACCGGCCTACAGATGCCAGACGCCGGATCGGTCGAGCTGTTCGGCAGGACGGTCGCACCGCGCGTCGAGAAGAGAAGTATTGGCGAACGCCGCGATGTGCAGATGGTTTTCCAGTCGCCGGATCGCACGCTCAATCCGCGTAAGCGGATCGGCAGGATACTCGGCCGCCCGCTGCGCCGGCTCGCCGGCCTGCGCAGCAGTGAGATCAAGGCCCGCGTCAGCGATTTGCTGCAATCGGTTCGCCTTGCCGGCGCCACAGCCGAGCAGAAGTCGCGATCACTATCCGGCGGCCAGCGGCAACGGGCGGCCATCGCACGGGCCTTCGCCGGCGTGCCGAAGGTCGTCGTGCTCGACGAACCCACTTCGGCGCTCGACGTTTCCGTCCAGGCAACCGTTCTCAACCTGCTCAACGACCTGCAGCGCGACAAGGACACGACCTATCTGTTCATCAGCCACGATCTCAGGGTCGTGCGCTACATGGCCGACAGGATCGGCGTGCTGTACCGCGGCCGCCTGGTCGAAACCGGCTCATCCGACCAGATTTTTCACGGACCCAATCATCCCTATACGAAACTGCTGCTGGCGGCGTCTTCAGACGATGCAGCGCCGAAGATCATCTCTCAGGCCGACATCGCGGCGGGCCCGAGCCAGGGATGCGCCTTCGCCGGCCGTTGCTCGCTCGCTGTTGCTGATTGCTGGAAAGCCGAACCGCCCCTCAGCCAAGCTGGCGACGAGCACCTGATCGCATGTTGGCGGCTCGACCAAGGTTCATGAAGGACGGATCATCATTCTGAAGATCCGTCGCGCTCGCGAGGAAGGCGCGATGGAGCTGATCCCCGTCGCAAAGTGCCAAGAGACCGGGAGCTGCGGCCGTTCGAGGCGCGGATAGCAGGAAGCTTGGCGATCAGGCATCCACCGTAGTCACAGGCAAGCTCGCATGGTATTTCGTCTGAGGCTCGCTCCTTACAAGCCAATGTCTACAAGTTTGATAGACATTTGCTAAGAAGCCGGTCATACTGCCCGCTTCAAGTGCCTGACTTTTCGCCGTCCATGTTCGCAGGATCAGGAGATGACGATGACGCAGACATTTCTGGAAGCCGTTCCGGGCTGTATCAGGATCGTGATCGGCGCCCTTTTCCCGCCCATGGAGCGTTCACGTTATGCGCCGGATCAGGCGCAGGCGGACGACGCTTCTGATTCCGAGGCGAAATTTCGCCGCTCAGGACGGGATGAAGCCTTCTATTGGGGCATCGGCACTTGCGGCTATTGGGTACGCGCCCGTCGCATCCGGCCATAGACCAATCATCGAAATGCGGGGGTTACCTGGCAGCATTGGCTGGCTGCCGCGATCCAGGAGGAAACCGATGACCACACGCCTTTTACCCGTACTGCATGAGGGCCATGCTCCGATTCATTTGCACGGAGCCTTCGACGCTGCCTTGGAAGCTTACCAAACCTGGATTCCGGGAACGGACGAGCCGCACGTGGAATTTGAGGACCAGATGGTGCCGATCAGTTCGGTCTTCGGCCGCATGCGGACCTGCACCGATATTCTTCCTTGGCGCATCGAGGGCGATGTCCTAGAGGTTGTCGGCAATGCACTGGTTTTCGGCGGCGAAAAGGCGATCACTTACGCCGATGCCGCTCTGGTCCTTCGCGCTTTGTGCGTGAAGCGGCTCCGGAGCGGCGACGTCGGCAACTAACAGGCGACGCTGCATAGGTTCCCGTCAAAGCCGGAGGAGCCGGGCACAAGGCAGCTCGGCTCCGTATCATTCAGCCGGTATGCGTCGCGATCTGCCCTGATAGCCTCTATTTGCTCAGTCGGTCATGCGCGGCGATGGCCATAGCTCTGCATGGTGCGGATAGACTGGTGCTGCGAGAGAGGATTGAACTCTCGACCTCTCCCTTACCAAGGGAGTGCTCTACCACTGAGCTACCGCAGCCGCCGATGGCGGGGCTTCTGCCATATCGAACCGGCAAGCGCAAGGCCAAGACAAAGACGGGTTGAAAGGCCGCACCGGGCGATCGTTGCGGACATGGCCGTGCCACAATGTTGGCTATCCCTTTATATGCACCGGCGGGTCGCCGGCCGGGGGCAGAACGATGAACGGCAAGACAGTTTCTCCGAACAAGGATGGATCACCGAAGAAGGATGGTTCAGCGAAAAAGGCCGGAACGGGCCGCAAGGACCGGCTGGCCGAGCAGTTGCGCGCCAACCTGCAGAAGCGCAAGGCGCAATCGCGCTCACGAAGAGCCGGCGACGCCGACAAGCGGCCGGAGGGGCTGCAAGCGGTGATGAAAAAAGATTAACGCGAATCGGCTATGTTGGTCGCCGGTACTTTGGCCAAGTCGGCGTGGGCCAAAGTGGGGAGTAGCCTGTTTCTTGAACCAAGCCGGCCAATGGTCTAGATGGCCGCAACAGACTCAACCGATTTAAACCGGCCTTGGCGCCGAGGGGACGCTCTTCATGGATCGCATCAGAATTGTCGGCGGCAACAAGCTTGCCGGAAGCATTCCGATCTCGGGCGCGAAAAACGCTGCGCTGCCGCTGATGATCGCCGCGCTTTTGACCGATGACACGCTGACGCTGGAAAACGTGCCGCATCTGGCCGATGTCGAGCAGCTGATCCGCATCCTCGGCAATCACGGCGTCGACTATTCGGTCAATGGCCGCCGCGAAAAGCAGCAGGAAGGCTATTCGCGCACCATCACTTTCTCGGCCCGCAACATCGTCGACACGACGGCGCCTTACGAGCTGGTGTCGAAGATGCGGGCGTCGTTCTGGGTGATCGGCCCGCTGCTGGCCCGCATGGGCGAGGCCAAGGTGTCGCTGCCCGGCGGCTGCGCCATCGGCACACGGCCGGTTGACCTCTTCCTCGAAGGCCTGCAGGCGCTGGGCGCCGATATCGACGTCGACACCGGCTACGTCATCGCCAAGACCAGGAACGGCCGGCTTGTCGGCAACCGTTATGTGTTCCCGAAAGTTTCGGTCGGCGCCACCCATGTGCTGATGATGGCGGCCTCGCTGGCCAAGGGCGAGACGGTGCTCGAAAACGCCGCGCGCGAGCCGGAGATCGTCAATCTCGCCGAATGCCTCAACGCCATGGGCGCGAAGATCTCGGGCGCCGGCACGGCGACCATCACCATCGACGGCGTCGAGGCGCTGTCGGGTGCTCGCGTCAGGGTGATCCCCGACCGCATCGAGACCGGCACCTATGCGATGGCGGTGGCGATGACCGGCGGCGACGTCGTGCTGGAAGGCGCGCGGCCCGACCTGTTGCAGACGGCGCTCGACATCATTTCGCAGACCGGCGCCGAGATCACGCAGACTAATTCCGGCATCCGCGTCAGGCGCAACGGCGCCGGCATTTCGCCGGTCGATGTGACGACGGCGCCCTTCCCGGCTTTCCCGACCGATCTGCAGGCGCAGTTCATGGGCCTGATGACGATGGCCAAGGGCAAGTCGCGCATCACCGAGACGATCTTCGAAAACCGCTTCATGCACGTCCAGGAACTCGCCCGGCTCGGCGCCCACATCACGCTGTCCGGCCAGACGGCGATCGTCGACGGCGTAGCGAAGCTGAAGGGCGCGCCAGTCATGGCGACCGATCTTCGGGCCTCGGTGTCGCTGGTCATTGCCGGCCTTGCGGCCGAAGGCGAAACCACGGTCAACCGCGTCTACCATCTCGACCGCGGCTTCGAGCGGCTGGAGGAAAAGCTGTCCGGCTGCGGCGCGGAGATCGAGCGCATTTCGGGGTGACCATAGCAGGCTCAGGTCGGCGCTGCCCCTCATCCCCCTGCCGGGACCTTCTCCCCGTATAGGGACGGGGAGAAGGGACGCCTCGCGAAGGATTTCGCCAATCTCCAGCGTTGCGGGAGGGTGCCGAGGTTGCGGCCAGCCCCTTCTCCCCGTCCCTATACGGGGAGAAGGTCCCGGCAGGGGGATGAGGGGCAGCGCCGACTGGGGCGATTGCCTGGACAAGACCTCCGGCGCGGTTGCACGAGCAGGAAAGACCGCCTAACAGAAGGTCGAATAATCAACTCGCAGGTGCGAATTCCGCATGAATGGCCTCAAGCTTGTCGCGCTCGACGATCAGGATCTGAGCATCATCTCGGCGCATGTCCAGGATGCCGTCATGAAGGTCAGCGATCTCGAATACCTGCCTTCGGTAAAGCGCTTCGTGCTGACCATGAACCGCTTCGTCTGGGAGGCGAAATCCGGCTTCTTCCGCCAGCACAATGAGCGGCGGCAGGCCGTGCTGCATTTCGACCGGGTGCTCGGCGCCAAGACCAGCGGCATTGCCCGCGACAAGCCGGACGAGGTGCTGTCACTGCTGGCGATCAGCTTTCTCGCGCTCGACAAACCGGCCGGCATCGTCGAGCTGATCTTTTCGGGCGGCGGCGCGATCATGCTCGATGTCGAATGCATCGAGGCGCGGCTTGCCGATGTCGGCGGCGCCTGGGAAGCGACGTCGCGCCCGGTCCACAGGGTCTGATATGATGGTTATCACGCTTCGCCAGTCCGACGCCGATTTCGAGCAGCGCTTTGCCGCGTTCCTGCTGACCAAGCGGGAAGTCTCGGCCGATGTCGACGCCGTGGTGCGCGAGATTATCGCCAAGGTGCGTGCCGAGGGCGACGCGGCGCTGGTCGGGTACACGCAGAAATTCGGCGGCGGCGACCTGGCCAGGCTCGGCATCGCCGTCTCCAGGGACGACATTGCCAAGGCTTACGAGGCCGCCGATCCGCAGACGGTCGAGGCGCTGAAATTCGCGCGCGAGCGCATCCGCGCCCATCACCAGCGGCAGCTGCCGCAGGACGACCGCTACACCGATGCCGCCGGCGTCGAGCTCGGCTCGCGCTGGACGGCAATCGAGGCCGTCGGGCTCTACGTGCCGGGCGGCACGGCGAGCTATCCGAGTTCGGTGCTGATGAACGCGGTACCGGCCAAGGTCGCCGGCGTCGAGCGCATCGCCATGGTGGTGCCGGCCTCTGGCGGCGAGGTGCCGCCGCTGGTGCTGGTGGCAGCCGATCTTGCCGGTGTCTCCGAAATCTACCGCGTTGGTGGCGCCCAGGCGATCGCGGCCCTTGCCTATGGTACCGAAACGATAAAGCCCGTCGCCAAGATCGTCGGCCCCGGCAATGCCTATGTCGCGGCGGCCAAGCGCCAGGTGTTCGGCACGGTCGGCATCGACATGATCGCCGGGCCGTCGGAAGTGCTGGTTGTCGCCGACGGCAGCAACGATCCGGACTGGATCGCCGCCGACCTCCTCGCCCAGGCCGAACACGATGTGTCGGCGCAGTCGATCTTGATCACCGACGACCGTGCCTTTGGCGCAGCGGTCGAACAGGCGGTGGAGCGGCAGTTGCAGAACCTGCCGCGCGGAGAAACGGCGGCGGCGAGCTGGCGCGATTTCGGCGCCGTCATCCTGGTGCCGACGATCGAGGCAGCACTGCCGCTGGTCGACCGAATCGCGGCCGAACATGTCGAGCTTGCCATCGACGACCCAGAGGCGTTCCTGGCGCGGATGCGCAATGCCGGTGCGGTGTTTCTCGGCCGCCACACGCCGGAAGCCATCGGCGACTATGTCGCCGGCTCCAATCACGTGCTGCCGACGGCGCGCTCGGCGCGCTTTTCGTCCGGGCTTTCGGTGCTCGATTTCGTCAAGCGCACTTCGATCCTGAAGCTCGGGCCGGAGCAGTTGCGGGCACTGGCGCCGGCGGCGATCACGCTCGCCAAGGCGGAAGGCCTCGATGCGCATGGACGCTCCGTCGCCATCCGGCTGAACATGTAGAAATGTCCGACTACGACCAAACCCGCGCCAGGCTGATCGATGTCGAGCTCGACGAGACGATCGGCCGCTCGACGCCCGATGTCGAGCATGAGCGGGCGGTGGCGATCTTCGACCTGATCGAGGAGAACCGCTTCCAGCCGGTCAATGACGACGGCGCCGGGCCATACCGGCTGAAACTGTCGCTGGCCGAGTCCCGGCTGGTGTTCGCGGTGACGCGCGAGGACGGCGCAGCCGTGGTCACCCACATCCTGTCGCTGACGCCGCTTCGGCGCATCGTCAAGGACTACTACATGATCTGCGAAAGCTATTACGATGCCATCCGCACCGCGACGCCAAGCCATATCGAGGCGATAGACATGGGCCGGCGCGGCCTGCACAATGAAGGCTCGCAGAGGCTGATGGACCGGCTTGCCGGCAAGATCGAGATTGACTTCGACACGGCGCGCCGGCTGTTCACGCTGGTTTGCGTGCTGCACTGGCGAGGCTGAAACTGGCCGCCCCGCTGCCCCGCCAGATCCTGCCCCGCTCGATCCTGTTTGTCTGCGGCATGAACGCCGTGCGCTCGCCGATGGCCGAATTGCTGGCGCGCAAGGTGCTCCCGCCTACCACCTTCGTCGCCTCGGCGGGAGTGCGCGGCGGCGAACGCGATCCGTTCGTCGATGCCGTGCTGGCCGAAGAAGGGCTGTCGCTCGGCGAACGGCACCCGAGAACGATGGATGACCTCGAGGACGATTATTTCGACCTGATCGTCACGCTGGCGCCGGAAGCCCACCACATCGCGCTCGAACTCACCCGCTCGCTGGCCGTCGAGGTCGAATATTGGCCGATGCCCGACCCGACCGGCGTCAGCGGCACGCGCGAGCAGATCATGGCCGCCTACCGCGACGTGCGCGAGCGGCTGAAGGCGCGGATCGGCCGCCGTTTCCTCGGCAACGGGGCTGAAAACGCCGCGGATTAAGCATGTTCACAAGCGGGCGTTTATCATATAGGTTCCGCGCAACTTTCCGGCCGGGGCGCTGGAAGTACCCATCCAAGCAAAGGTATCGAATGCCGAAGGAAGAAGTCCTCGAGTTTCCGGGTGTCGTGACGGAACTGCTGCCCAACGCGATGTTCAGGGTCAAGCTCGAAAACGAACATGAAATCATCGCCCATACCGCCGGCCGCATGCGCAAGAACCGCATCCGCGTTTTGACCGGCGACAAGGTCCTGGTCGAGATGACGCCCTACGACCTGACCAAGGGCCGCATCACCTACCGCTTCAAGTAAGTTCAAGGACCCGGCCGGGATCGCGATGGGCATTTTGCAGAAGCTCGTGCTTGCCTCGGGTTCGCCACGCCGGATCGAGCTGCTGCAGCAGGCCGGCATCGAGCCGGACCGTGTGCTGCCGGCTGATGTCGACGAGACGCCGCTGCGCGCCGAGCACCCGCGCTCGCTGGCCAAGCGCCTGGCGACGCAGAAGGCCGAGAAAGCGCTGGCCTCGCTGAAAACCGAGACGGACTACGCGCCGAGCTTCGTGCTGGCGGCCGACACGGTGGTGGCCGTCGGGCGACGCATCCTGCCCAAGGCCGAGACGCTCGACGACGCCGCCAACTGCCTTGGGCTTTTGTCCGGCCGTTCGCACCGCGTCTATTCCGGCATCTGCCTGATCACACCTGGCGGCAAGCAGCGCTTGCGGCTGGTCGAGACCAGGGTGCGCTTCAAGCGGCTGCCGCGCGAGGAGATCGAGGCCTACATCGCATCCGGAGAATGGCGCGGCAAGGCCGGCGGCTATGGCGTCCAGGGGCTTGCCGGCGCCTTCGTCGTCAAGCTTGTCGGCTCCTACACCAACGTCGTCGGCCTGCCACTCTACGAGACGGTAGCGCTTTTGAGCGGCGAAGGGTTTAAGGTGCACGCCAACTGGCTGTCGGGTGCGCGGATATGAGCCCGGACGACAAGGTCACGCCGTTGCGGCCCAAGCGGCCCTGCCCCGAATGCGGCAAGCCATCGGCGCGCGAAACCTACCCGTTCTGCTCGACGCGCTGCAAGGACATCGACCTCAACCGCTGGCTGAAGGGGGTCTACGTCATCCCGGGCCGCGACGACGAGGATCAGAACGACGACCAGAAATAGCACCGTCCACCTGCGGTTTTCCACAGGCTTGGGACGGTTTCGCAGCCGCGATCGTGACCGATGATCGGCCTTGCGGACTGCCTGTCGTTTCCCGCCTGAAATCAATGTCCAGAACTTGTTCCATCCGGACACTGTCGGACGGAACAGGTTCTGGCGTTTTGTCTGAGCATGATCTTTTCCGAAAACCGGATTCCACTTTTCGGGATCATGCTCTAAGCGCTGGACAGGCCGGATTCCCGTGCTATAACCCACGCGCTTTCAAGGGGTGCCGACGGCGCTTTCATGAACCCGGTGTGCAGATTGCCGCCTACCGGAGCAGGCCCAGATAGCTCAGTTGGTAGAGCAGCGGACTGAAAATCCGCGTGTCGGTGGTTCGAATCCGCCTCTGGGCACCATTTTTTCCCTGTACGGCTCGGAGACATGGGTAACAGTTTGTACCTAAGACATGGGTGACAACCTCGCGCCGATCGGATTGTCGATGGCGTGCAAGAATTATCGGGACCATGGCGCCAGCGGCTCCTGCTCGGCCAAATGTCGATGGAGTGCATCTTCGGCATCTTGCATCTCGCTCTGGCCATAACCGCTCTACAGACCGAGGGCGCAGCCGTCCTTGCGCGGTTCAGAACCGCCCAGCAGGGTCCCGTTTGCCCAATCGATGCGAATGGCCTGCGCACCGCCGATCGGGTCCGTGGCGGGAATGATTTCGAAACCGCGTCGGCTAAGTTCAGCTACGGTTTCGCCAGCGAGCCCGTGTTCGGCCTGGACGTTCATGGTGCCGCTGACGGGGGTGACCCGCGGCAGATCAATCGCCTCCTGCAGATCCATCCCGAAATCGAGCACCTTCGTCAGCAGGTGCGCGTGGCCCATTGCCTGGTAGTAGCCGCCCATAACGCCGAAAGGCATTTCTGCCCGGCCGTCTCTCGCAAGCATCCCGGGTATGATGGTATGCAAAGGTCGCTTGTTCGGCGCCACTGCATTGGGGTGCCTGGGGTCAAGCGAAAAGCTTTGCCCGCGATTGTGCAAGACGACACCGGAGCGTGGCGAGACCAGGCCCGAGCCAAAGCTGTCGAAGACCGAGTTAATGAAACTGACCGCATTGCGGTCCTTATCGACAACGGAAATATAGACCGTGTCGCTGTGCAGCGGCATATCGAACGCCGGCAGGTCCGCGCGGGCGCGCTTTAGGTCAATCATGCCGGCCAGACGATCGGCCCAGGCATTCGACAACATCTCGGCCACCGGGACCTCGGAAGTGTCGGGATCGGCGACGAGCAGGTCACGCGCGGCGTAAGCGAGGCGTGTTGCTTCGATTTCCAGGTGAAGCCGGTCCGCGGATTGCGGGTCGCCGTGCGCTTCGAAGCGCGAGAGGATGTTTAGAATGAGCAGCGCGATCACACCCTGGCCATTCGGCGGACATTCGAACACATCGCAGCCTCGGAACGCCGTGCTGATCGGGGTCACGTATTCGCCTGTTGCCGAGGCGAAATCTTCGAGTGTGTGCAATCCGCCGAGCCCACGAAGATAGGCGACCATGTCGTCGGCCACAGGGCCAGTATAGAAGGCCTCGCGTCCCTTCTTGGCGATCAGCCGCAGCGTTGCAGCCAACTCAGGCTGGCGATGCACTTCGCCAACACGTGGCGCGCGGCCGTTTGGCAGGAAAATCCGTTTCGCGGCTACATCGGAGGCCAGAAGTTCTTCTTCCAACGCCCAGTCACGATGGACCCGCGGTGAAATGGCGTAGCCTTCCTCGGCGAAACGTATAGCGGGGGCCAGGATTTGATCGAAGGGCATATGTCCATGATCAGCGTGCAATCTGGTCCAGGCATCGATGGCTCCCGGGATGGTGACGGAGCCGGGAGAATTGCGGGCCACCTCGGCCATGCCACGTTCGAGGAACCAGTCAATTGTCAGGGCGGCGGGTGTCCTGCCCGATCCGTTGTAGGCGATGACCTCGCCGGATCCGTTTCGCGACAGAAGAGCGAAGCAGTCGCCTCCAATGCCGGTCGAGGCTGGCTCGACGACACATTGCACCGCGCAGGCTGCGATGGCGGCATCCATGGCGTTGCCGCCGGCCGCCATGATCTCGACCGCCGTCAGGGTCGCCGACGGATGAGAGGTGGCGGCCATGGCCTCGCGTGAAACGACGACCGAGCGCGTTGGTTTCTCAAAATTTCGCATGCTATGCCCTTCTGATCGTGCTCAAGAGGCGGCGTCGCTCATCGTCGAGGGGCGGTGCCGCAGATGCCGCGACATCCAGTATTCGAGTGCCGCCAAGGCACGGATGATCGCGAAGTTCAAAGCGAGATAAATGGCGCCCGCGCAAATGAAGACTTCAAAGGCGCGGTAGGTCTGGGAGATCAATCCCTGGGCAATTCCAGTCACCTCCATCAAGGTCACGATGGAAGCCAGAGACGTGCCCTTGATCATCAGGATGATTTCATTGCCGTAACTCGGCAGCGCCTGGCGAAAGGCCAGCGGCAGGATAACGTGCCGATAGGTCAAACAGGTGGACAGGCCGACAGACCGCGCCGCCTCGACAAGGCCGCGTGGCACCGATTGAATCGCGCCGCGGAGGATTTCGCTGCCATAGGCGGTGGTGTTGAGGGTCAGCGCGATGATTGCGCACCAGTAGGGTTCGCGGAAAACGGCCCATAATCCAATTGCCGACAGTTGGTGCCGGAACTGACCAAGGCCATAATAGGTCAGAAAAATCTGCACCAGCAGAGGCGTGCCCCTGAACACGGCAACGAAGCCACGGATCGGCAAGACGACGAAGGGCGATTCCGATTGCTGGGCAAGCGCCAATGTGACGGCAAGAACGAAGCCGGCAACGATGGAAGTCAGGGCCAGTTCCACCGTGAGCGGCAGGCCGGCGAGTAGCTTCGGCAGGATTTCGAGGAAAAACTGAAATCTATCATGCCGACCGGACGCGCCACGGCGCCTTCCGTTCCAGACGGTAAAAGGCGTGGCCCGTGACGGAAGCGATAGCCAGATAGAGCAAGGCTGCAGCAATGTAGAAGATGAACGGTTCACGGGTCGAACCTGCAGCGATCTGCGCCTGGCGCATCAGTTCAACGAGGCCGATTACCGATATCAGCGAGGAGTCCTTCAGAACCAACTGCCACACATTGCCGAGACCTGGCAGCGCGTATCTCAGGAGCTGGGGAAAAATAACCTGTCGCAGCCGCTGCAGCCGGTTGAGACCAAGCGCGCAAGCGGCATCGTGCTGTCCCTGGTCGATGGCGACGTAAGCCCCTCGATAGACCTCGGCTTGATAGGCGCCCGAGATGATCGCGATAGCCAAGGTTCCGGTGGCAAAGGCCGGAACGCCGACGAATCCGGACCCGCCCAGGCTATGACCAAGCGAGGTCAGGGCGACGCTACCTCCATAGTAAAGCAGATAAATGGTCAGAAGGTCGGGCACGCCCCTGAAAACCGTGCAATAGCCAAGGGCCAAGAACCTCAATATTCTGGAGTTGCGGAGACGCCCGGCCGCTGCCAGCCCGCCAAATACAGCGCCAAGCGCAAAGCCCAGCACAGACAGGAGCACTGTGACCGAGGCCGCCATGAGAAGAGCAGCCCCCCAACCTCCGTGCTGGAAACCAAGCAGCCGGAATGCGTCAACCATTGATACCCCCGGCATTGATGCCCCGGCAGGACGAACGGCTCAGCTCCGGAACGTGGTCAGGAATGGCCGTTCGCCGGCAAGCGCTTACTTGACTGGAGTAACGTCGCTCTTGAGCCATTTAAGCGACAGAGTTTTGATCGTGCCGTCGGCGGTCGCGGCGTCGATGGCGCCGTTGAGCATGTCTTTCAGCTTGGTGTCCTCTTTGCGGATGCCGGCCCCTGAGCCAAGACCGAAGAGACCCCCGACAAATCCTGGTCCTGCAAGCGTATAGTCGCTGAACTCCGGCTTGCTCAGCGTGGCGGCCAGCGCTGTCTGTTGCGCGAAGAGCGCGTCGATGCGACCCGCGGCAAGATCGAGATCGTGTTGCTCGGTGGTCTTGTATTCGCGAATCTCGGCGACGTCCGAGAAGTATTTTTTCAGGAATTCCAGGTTCGCCGTTGCAGCCTGAACTCCAATGATCTTTCCCTTCAGCAATGGCTTGAGCTTGTCGATTGCCGCCTGCGAAGTGGCTTCATTGTCCAGCTTGAACCGCTCGTTGGAAATGCCGAGCTTGCCCAGTTCGCTATCCTTGGCGACCGCGAAACCTGAGGGGTCAACCGCATATGGCTGGGTAAAATCAATGACCTTCAGACGTTTTTCAGTGATGAACATGCTCGCCATGATCACGTCGAACTTGCCGACGGTCAGCGCGGGGATCATGCCGTCCCAGTCCTGTGCGACGATCTTGCACTCGATCTTCATTCGCCCGCACAGATCATTGGCGAGATCGACTTCGAAGCCGTCCAGCTTGCCGTCGGCTGTTGTGAAATTCCAGGGCGCGTAGGCTCCTTCGGTGGCAATGGTAATTGCCTTTGGTGTTTCTTGTGCAACGGCGGCCTGGACCAGGCCGAACAGGACCGACGCAATGGCTGCGATGCGGCTAATTTTCATGTCATTCTCCTCTTTTTTGCCGGTACGGCAGTTCCCTTTCGTCGTGCCGGATTATCTTTCGGCTTCAACGAGTATTCCCTAGCGGCGGCCGGGACTTGCGAAGTTGGCCAGAAGCGGCGCTGTCTCGACGATATGATCCCGCATGACGATCTCAGCCTTGCCGGCGTCACCTGACCGCAGCACGTCGATCAGGATCTCGTGCTCGGCACGCGCGCTGGCGGGCTTGTCGACATAGTCGAACCAGATGCGCAGGTAGGGTTCGATCACGACGTGCAGGCTGGCAATCTGCCGGACGAGTTTGGGTCGGTTGCTCAGTTGGCAAATCTGCAAATGGAAGGCCTGATGGCGCACGACCCAGTCGCTGCTGCCGGTCTGGCTGGCGCGCTCCATGCGGTCCAGCTGGCGTTCCAGTTCTTCAAGCACTTCGGCATCGATGTGCGGCATGGCAAGCCTCACCGCCAGCCCTTCGAGCACCGAGCGTATTTCAAAGGTTTCGTAGATCTCATCGAGGGTAAGCCCGGCGACGATGCAGCCACGGTTCGGGCGAATGACCACAAGACCTTCCGCGGCCAGTTGGCGGAATGCTTCGCGAACCGGCATGCGGCTCATGCCGATTTCCGTCGCGATCTCTTCCGGGATCAGCCGGTCCCCGGCCCGGTAACGCCCCATCCTCAGGGCCCGCTGAATGTGGCGATAAGCCTCCTCCTCGGCGGTCGTGATGCCCAACGGCTCGATTGCGTCAGCTGCCATGTCCCTGGTCCGATCAGAGCGTATCTGTGTATCCACTTATCCAGTTATCGAAACCTGTGTCAAGCACCGATGCTTGGGCGCTTTAGAATTTCTCTTGTGAGAATAAGCACTTGGCAGGGGAAATCGGGCTAAGCACACCGTGATCGGCTAAGCCGCTGATCGGCCTACTTTTCAACGTCCGGCAAAAGGCCCGCCGCTCCATTTGCGAAGCGGCGAGGCCCCATATTCGGGGACGATTGCCGGGATTTCCCGGCATTGCCTGCAGTGCAATTCAGGTGCCAGATTTGTTGATCCAAAACGGGTCACCGCACCGGAGGCGCCAACGCGGACCTTCCGCGATCACGCTACTGCCGCGCTTTGCCGTTCCTGCTATGTTACTTTGCGGCGGACGTAATTTTTCCGCCTGGCCGGCGCCCCATCAGGCAACTTACCCCAACGCGCCCCCCAGTGGCGCCGGCCAATTTCCCCTTATTGGGGCACGGGCGCGCCGATTCCGTTATGCGCTTTCGAGCTATGGCAATCCGCCGGCGAGCCGCCTTGTCCAGCTTGCAACCATCAGTCCGCACGCGATTCCCGCGCAGTCGGCGACCCAGTCGAATAGATCCGGGTCGCGCCCTATCAGTCGCACGGCCTGAAGCCCCTCGATCGCCGCGCCCGTGAGAACGAGGAGTACGATCAGCTTCGCCTTGCGTTCCGGCCAGCCGAAACTTCCGAGAGCCGCCAGGACGACGAAGGCGGCGGCGTGATTGAGCTTGTCGTGATCAGACGTGAAAGCCAGGCCAAGGCCCCGCAGGACTTGCTCCGGCAAAAGGGCGAACAGCAGAACGCCGGCAAACGCGGCCGTAAAGGCAAACCTTGCCACGATCTGATAAGAATCCAGGCGCGACAAGGATAGAATGGCCTTTCGTCCGAAATCTGCAGGGAGCATCGGCCGCTGAATCGAGAGCGAGTGCTGCGTCCAATTTCCGCCGTCGGGGCGTCCGGTGCATCGTCAGAATGAATGAATGCATCGGGTCAGCCGCTGGGCAGACCGAACTGCTGGGAGGGCTCTGCAATGGTGCGGCTTCCGCGATCACGCAATTACCTGCTGCGCCGGCGCGGCTACAATCTGGCTGCGGCGGACCTGATTTCCGCTTGGCCGGCGCTGCGTCAGGGCACCTTACCCCATGCCACACGAAGCGGCGCCGGCCAGAATTCCATCGATTGCGTGATGACCGACCCGCGTCAAAAAAGCCCGCCGCCCTGTCGGACGACGGGCTCCGTTGCCTGGGCGCCAGGGCGCCGCGGTAGCGACAGATGTTACTAATGCTCCCGCAGGCCTCCAATATGCTGCTGCCGAACGGCGTTGCGCATCGGCTAAACAAACGAAGCCCGCGCCTCTGGCGGAGGGCGCGGGCCGATCGGGTTGCACCCGATCTGCAGCAGAAACCTGGGAGGTTCCCGCTGCTTAAGATAACAATTAGAGATTTCTAATGTTCCGCGCCAGGGGAAGATGCCGCTGCACCAGAAATCTGATGCTCGGCGCGATGATGATCGAGCCGTCAGTTCGTGCGCAAGTCGATCCGGAAAATCCGCTCGTCGAAGTGCCGCGTTTCAACGGCAAAGGTCAAAGCCACTTCAAGGACCAGACCGCCACGGTCGTCCCGGACCTTGACTGCAATCCTGCGATGAGGAAGGCCATCCCTGGCCATCTCGGCCAATGTGCGAAGGGCTTCTTTCCTGACCAGCGGGAGATCGTCATATAACGTTCCCTGATCGTCGGAATAGACAATTCCGTCTTCATCGGAATCGAAGAAGTAGCGGGGCATTGCGCTTGGCCGAAGCGGCGGCATCCGGGCACGTTGTCGATAGCTGGCCGGATCTCGGCCGATCGCGATCAGTGCCTTTCCACCGTTGGCTTCGCCGCCAGCTCACTTGCGCTCGCGCAATGCCTTCACCGCCTGCGAGAGGATCATCCGGTCGCCGCCGGTCCTTTTGATCAGCTTGCTCACCTGGCTGGGCGAAACACCATTTTCCCGCGCGAAATATTCGACCTCATAATATTCATCCGCCGAAACGCGATTGCGGTCGCTGAAGTCTCGCTTGCTCTTGTCATCGGCCATTTCCGCTCTCCTCGCCCCTTCTCTTCGCTTCAGGGGGTCAACTTTGGTGCACACAGCAATTTGAGGGTTCGCCCGCCACAAAGTGACGCGCGAACCCTTATCGGCGCAGGAAGGGACAGTGCTGCGCAGATGCCGGGTTCGATCGGAATGGAAACAGCCTGGACCGGTGCGAGCAACCGTCGACCTTTTCCATGGAATCCTCCCGGAACGTGCAGCCAGCAACGGCCACGCGCCGCCACGGTTCCGGGTCACGCGGCAAACCCACCCTTTGCGCGCAAGGATCAGACTTAGGTCCTGCGGCAACACGTCGGTTGGTCCCTGCCGGGCGGGACCGAAGCCCCGTCGACGGAACGTTTTCAGCTGCCTTCCGTTCGAGTGAGCCTTGGCGTGAAGAGCGGACCGAGTTCGCAAAGGAGACGACCATGAGAATGCATCTTTCCACCGCGGTGGCGGGATTTTTGCTGCTGGCAGGCATCGGCGCCGCTGCGGCGCAAGACGTTGTCATCGAACCGCAGCAGGAAACGATCATCAAGGAGTATGTGAAAAAGCAGCCGCTGGCCTCGGTGAAAATCCCTGGGGTGGAGCTCAATATCGGCTCGACGCTCCCCGATACCGTCGAGCTTCATGAAGTCCCCAACGTCAAATACCGCTATGTCGTCGTCGACAACCGCACCGTCGTCGTCGACCCAGGCACGCGCAAGATCGTCAAGATCATCGAGTGACGTGAAAGCTCGGGCAGTCGTCGCCCGCCGCTCGGAAATGCGCGGCGGGCGACGTATGCGTTAGGCGGTTCCTCGGCGTCGTCGCTCAGCAGGAACCCGCCGTACCGTCGAGGCGGGGGCCTCACAGGCAGTTTCAATGCGAACAATCAGCAGACTTTTTGATTCCCATGACCAGGCGGCGCGAGCCGTCGAAGCACTTCAGGCGGCAGGAATTGCGCGCCACCAGATCAGTATCATCGGACCCTACGACGACGAAATCGGCGCCGTCTTGCGCGGTCCAGGCACCGGTGCCGCCCTCGGCGCGGCGGCGGGTTTGTTGGCCGGCCTCGGCGCCTTCGATATCCCCGGCATCGATCCGCTCGGCGCGGGATGGCTGGCATCGGTCCTCGTCGGTGCAGTCTTGGGCTGCGTTGCCGGCAGACTTTTCGGCGCATTGTCCGATATCGGCAAGCTGCCAGGCAAGCCGGATGCCGCACAAGGTGTGATCCTGCTGCTGGCGCATGTCGATGAAAGGCAGGCAGACAGCGCACAGGCGGTGCTTGGGGCTTCCGTTCAGGCAACGCAGTCCTTGGCCAGGGCGGCATGAAGGTTCAGCTCGGGCAAAGCGCTTGACCAGGCCGCGCAGCGGGGCGGCGATCCAATCGCGAATTCAAAAATCTCTGGCAAGCCGCCGCCAGAAAGTGTTGAACACCGTGCCGATCACATTCGGCGAGCGGTTGCGCTCGGCGAGGCTTGATGATTTGCTGTCGGTTTGCGGAGAACGAATAATGCATGAGCCTGTCGGTCAAGACGAATATGGGTCGACCAGCCCGTTCGATCCGGACGATCTGTCGAGGTTGAACGCAATCGGCCCGAGCGCCGGCAGCAACGATTTCGAAAAATACGCAGTCGCCGTGATCATCGTGTTCGGCGCCCTGATCATCGGTGGCCTGATGGCTGCCGGCTTGAGCTTCGGGCGCCGCAGCACCTTCTTTTTCGCGCTTGGCGGAGCCACCGCGGCATGGATATCCGGCAATGCGCTTCTGCTCGACCGGCCACGCATCTACGCCCTGTTCGTCGGCATCGCGGCGCTGATGCTGATAGCGTCGACGATCGCGCTGGTCACCTGATTCAGAGCGAAATTGTTGACCATGATCTTATCCGAAAAACCGATTCCCACTCTTGGGGTCTAATACCCGATAGCCTTGCCGGATGCGGCGCGGCTGTCGATGGCGCCATTGTAGCGGGCGCCGCCGCCCTTCTCGATTTCCGCCAGGCTCTTGCCGCCGACCAGGATGCCGGTCGCCTGGCCCCAGGTCGTGTCGGCAAGATCGAGGTGGTAGCCCATGCCGGTGAGCAGCTTTTCGGTATCGGGCGACAGGCCGAAACGTTCGATATAGACCGTGTCAGGCAGCCATTGGTGATGGATGCGCGGTGCGTCGATGGCCTCCTGGATGTTCATACCGTGGTCGACGACGTTGACGATCGCCTCCAGCGTGATGGTGATGATGCGTGAACCGCCGGGGCTGCCGATGACCATGAACGGCTTGCCGTCTTTGGCGAGGATGGTCGGGCTCATCGAGGACAGCGGCGTCTTTTTCGGCGCGATCGCATTCGCCTCGCCCTGGACCAGGCCATAGAGATTGGGCACGCCGGGTTTCTGGGTGAAATCGTCCATCTCGTTGTTGAGCAGGATGCCGGTGCCGGCGGCGACAACGCCGGCGCCGAAAGAGCCGTTCAGCGTGTAGGTTACCGCGACGGCATTGCCATCATTGTCGATGATCGAAAAATGCGTCGTCTCGTTGCTCTCGCCAAAACCCTTCGGCATCAATTCCTGCGAGACGCCGGCCCGGAACGGATCGATCTTTTCGCGAATTTCCCTGGCGTAATTCTTGTCGAGCAGTTTTGCGACCGGATTGTCGATGAAACCGGGATCGCCGAGCGCCGAATTGCGGTCGACA
The DNA here is from genome assembly GCF_040318195.1 of Mesorhizobium sp. M1273. Classification (NCBI taxonomy): domain Bacteria; kingdom Pseudomonadati; phylum Pseudomonadota; class Alphaproteobacteria; order Hyphomicrobiales; family Phyllobacteriaceae; genus Mesorhizobium; species Mesorhizobium sp. M1273. Next base: position 31,165 of record NZ_JAMYLV010000009.1, read on the forward strand.
TAGGCGTGGCGCATCGCCTCGACCATGACGTGAACCGTCTCGGCCGAACCGGCGCCGAGATAGGACAACGGATAGAACTCAAGCACGTTGAGGATCTCGCAGATGATGACGCCGCCGGAGCTCGGCGGCGGCGAGGAAATGATCTCGTAGCCGCGATAATTGCAGGTCACGGGCTTGAGCTCGCGCACCGCATAGCTTTCGAAATCAACCCTGGCCAGAATGCCGCCCTTCTCCCCACTCGCCCTGACGATGGCGTCGGCGGTCGCGCCTTTGTAGAAGGCATCCGCCCCGCGTTCGGAAATGGCGGCCAGCGAAGCCGCGAGGTCGGGCTGAACAAGACGCTCGCCGACAGCATAGGGCTTGCCGTCCGGCTTGAGGAAAATGGCCGCCGCCGCTGGGTCCCTTGCCAACCGCTCCGCGCCGCCCTGGAGCGAGGCCGCATCGCCCTGCTCCAGCACGAAGCCTTCCTTGGCAAAGCGGATGGCCGGCGCCAGCAAGTCCTGCCGCGACAGCGTGCCGTATTTCTCCCGCGCCATCTCGAAACCAGCGACCGAGCCCGGCACGCCGATCGCCAGATAGCCGTCGAGACTGGCGCCTTTTACCGGCTTGCCGTCCTTGTCGAGATACATGGTTTTGGTCGCGGCCAGCGGCGCGCGCTCGCGAAAATCGAGGAAGGTCGAGCGGCCGTCCTTGAAGCGGATGGTCATGAAGCCGCCACCGCCGATATTGCCGGCGGTCGGGTAGACCACGGCCAGCGCATAGCCGACGGCGACCGTGGCATCGACCGCGTTGCCGCCCCTCTTCAGCACCTCGACGCCGACCTCAGACGCAAGATGCTGGGCGGTCACCACCATGCCGTGCTCGCCCTTCGCCGGCTGCGGCGAGGCGGCATAGGCGAGGAAGGGTACGAAGGTCAGGGTGAGGGAAAGGCTTACGGCAATCAGCGTCCGGCGGAAATTGTGCATGGCCGTTCTCCGAGGCTTGGGGTGGGCCTAGGAAAGCGGTTTGGGGAGGTCGAGTCTACTGCGAAGATCGAAAGAATCGGGAGGGTTCGCACGCCTGTGCCGGTTCGCCTCGCAACCGCCGTTGCAATCTTCGGCGACTGCAACGGCATGGATCCTAGGGTCTCCGCTACGTCGCTTCGCTCCTGCTCCGCCCTAGGATCCATGCCGTAACTTCTGAGCGCCGCAGCGTTGGTAGCAAGGCCACGCTTCATCGCGGCTCTCAGAATTTTTCAGTTACACAGCAACTTTGTTCTTGCTTTGTGCCGGCAGCTATGCTATTAATTTGGTAATGGTGCTAATTGGCTCCAACGACCCGCCCTTCGTGGCGGGTTTTCATTTTCAGCCAATATCAAACAATCCCGCCGCCGACGCTCGCCACGGCCGGCCGTTCCGCTGCAACCTTCGCCCGGTAGCCCGCGGCGCGGTAGGCGGCGACCGGATCGATGGCGCCGCCGGTCTTCAGCCGCGCCATGGCAAGGATAGGCCGCAGCCACTGAGCATGGTACAGGCGCAAGCATGGCTGATCCGAAGCAATCCCAGATCCACAACTTCAAGGACGTAGCCCGCGGGCCTGAACGCGACGACGAGAAGCCCTTGGGCGAGCGGCTCAAGAAGCTGGTGAAGTACAAGCGACAGAGAATTTGACGTGACCGACGAGCAGTTGGTTTTGGTAGCGATCCCATCGCTTGTGGCGGTTCTGCTCAATCGCGAACAGCAAAAGGGCTCGCCTTTGACTGAGGACGAAGTCGTGGCGATCAGGGACAGCGCCGCATGCATGGCGATGCCATACGACGTCGCCGCGCAGGTGGCGGAGAAGCGCGGCTATGATGACATCAGGCTTGAGAATGCTTGGGAAGACTGGAATGCGGTCCGCCCAAGCCTGGGCTTATAAACGCAACAATCGCGATTGATTCGCACCGACGACCCGCCTTAGGCGGGTTTTCGTTTTTCAGCCAATATCAAACAATCCCGCCGCCGACGCTCGCCACCGCCGGCCGTTCGGCTGCGACCTTCGCCCGGTAGCCGGCGGCGCGGTAGGCGGCGACCGGATCGATGGCGCCGCCGGTCTTCAGCCGCGCCATGGCAAGGATAGGCTCGACGTCGGTGCGATAGGCTGTCTTCAGCGTCTGCGTCGCCATCAGCGCGTCATTAGCGTCCTGGAAGCCTTCGAGCGCCTTGCGGTCGACCAGCAGCGCCTGCGCATAGGCGCGCTGCACCTCGACCGCCGACAACATCAGGCTTTCTATCGGATCGGTGACGTTATGGCTCTGGTCGAGCATGTGGGCCGGATCGAAACCTTCGGCACCGGCAAGCTCGGCATCGACCAGTTCATTGAAGACGAGGAACAGCCGGTAGGGATCGATCGAGCCGGCGTCGAGATCGTCGTCGCCATATTTCGAATCGTTGAAATGGAAGCCGCCAAGTTTCTTGAACTGGATCAGTCGCGACACGATCATCTCGATGTTGACGTTGGGGGCGTGATGGCCAAGGTCGACCAGACAGAACGCCTTGTCGCCAAGCTCGTTGGCGATGATGTAGTTGGTGCCCCAATCCTGCACGACGGTCGAATAGAAGGCCGGCTCGTACATCTTGTGCTCGGTGAACAGTTTCCAGCCGTCCGGCAGTCCGGCATAGATCTCCTTCATCGCGTCGAGATAGCGCTCGAATGCCTTGGCGAAATTGACCTGGCCGGGAAAGTTCGAGCCGTCACCGATCCATACCGTCAGCGCTTTGGAGCCCAGCGTCCTGCCGATCTCGATGCATTCGAGATTATGCTCGACCGCCTGCCGGCGTGTCGCTGCATCGGCATGCGACAGCGAGCCGAATTTATAGGAAAGTTTTTGGTCCCTGGCGTCGGAGAAGGTGTTGGAGTTGATGGCGTCGAAGCCGAGGCCGAAGCGGGATGCCGCCTGCTTCAGCCGGTTCGGATCGGCCTTGTCCCAGGGAATATGCAGCGAGACGGTCGGCGTCGCCTGCGTCAATTGCCGGATGACGGCGCAGTCCTCGATCTTGTCGAAAATGTCACGCGGCTCTCCGGCGCCGGGAAAGCGGGCAAAGCGGGTGCCGCCGGTGCCGACGCCCCAGGACGGGATGGCGACGGCGAATTTCTCGACCTTGTCGCGGATGGCGTCGATGGCGATGCCGCGGCGGTCGAGGCGCTCGCCGAGGGACTCGTAGTCGCGCTTGAGATTGGCGTTGCGCGCGGCATTATCTTTCTCGACAACATCGGCGGAGATGATGGTTTCGGACACTAAAGTTTCCTCCCAAATGCGTTCGGTTGGCGCTGCCCCTCATCCGCCTGCCGGCACCTTCTCCCCGTATGGTAACGGGGAGAAGGGTAAAGCTCCGGCGTCGGCGCCAACCCTCAAACGACTGCTTATCGCGTAAAGCTCTGTGCGTTGCCGGCGTCGACGTTGATGATGTTACCGGTCGATTTGGCCGACATATCGGAGGCGAAGAAATAGATCGCCTCGGCGATGTCTTCGGGGAACACCGACCGCTTCAGCATCGAACGCGAGCGGTAGTGCTCCTCGAGATCGTCGGTCGACATCTTGTAGGCGGCGGCGCGCTGTTCCTTCCATTCGCCGCTCCAGATCTTCGAGCCGCGCAGCACGGCGTCGGGGTTGACGACATTGACCCTGATCTGCGCTTCCGCGCCTTCCAGCGCCAGGCAGCGTGCCAGATGGATTTCGGCGGCCTTGGCAGTGCAATAGGCGGCGGCGTTTGGCGATGCGGCAAGCCCATTCTTGGAGGCGACGAAGACGACGTTGCCGCCGATCTTCTGCGCCCGAAACAGCCGGAACGCCTCCCGCGAAACCAGGAAATAGCCGGTCGACAGGATGTCCATGTTCTTGTTCCACAGCGTCAGCGTGGTGTCCTCGATCGGCGCCGAGGAGGCCAGGCCGGCATTGGAGACCAGAATATCGATGCCGCCGAATTCGACCGCCGTTTCGGCAAAGCCGGAGATCACCTGATCCTCGGACGTGACGTTGATGACTACGGGCCGCACGAAATCCTTGCCATAGGCCTTGGCAAGCTCGTCATTGGCGCCGGCAAGGGCTGCTTCGTCGATATCGGCCAGCACGACGCACGCGCCCTCGCGCAGCAGCCGGTTGGCGGTGGCCCGGCCAATGCCGCCGGCGCCGCCGGTGACCAGCGCAATCTGGCCGGCAAGAGCCTTTGGTTTCGGCAGGCGCTGCAGCTTTGCCTCTTCGAGCAGCCAGTATTCGATGTCGAAGGCTTCCTGGTCGGGCAGGCCGACATAGGTCGAGACCGTCGAGGCACCGCGCATGACGTTGATGGCGTTGACGTAGAACTCGCCCGATATGCGCGCCGTCGCCTTGTCGCCGGCGAAGGTGAACATGCCAACGCCGGGCATCAGATAGACGACGGCGTTCGGATCGCGCACCGGTGGCGAATCCGCGTGCTTGCAGCGGTCATAATAGGCCTGATAGCCGACGCGATACTCCGCCACATCATCGGCAAGACGGGCAATGACGGCATCGACGTCGGGATTTTGGGGGTCGAACTCGATGACGAGCGGCCGGATCTTGGTTCGCAGGAAGTGGTCCGGGCAGGACGTGCCGAGTGCCGCCAGCGGCCGCAAATCCCTGGAATTGACGAATTCGAGCACGGCAGGGGAATCGTCGAAATGGCCGAGCTTGTGGCTGTTCTCCGAGATCAGGCCACGGATCCTCGGCATCAGTTTTGCGGCCGCGGCGCGACGCGCAGGCGCATCGAGGGATTTGACGACTTCGCCGCCGAAAATCGGCTTGCCCTGGCTCTTGCGCTCGAACCAGTCGATCGCCTGGTTGATCACCGAGATCGTCGTCTCGTAGCATTCCTTCGGCGTGTCGCCCCAGCTGAACAGGCCATGACTGGCCAGTACGACACCCTTGGCTTCGGGGTTTTCGCGGCAGAATTTCTCCAGCCACAGGCCGAGCTCGAAGCCCGGACGTTTCCATGGCAGCCAGCCGATCGTGTCGCCGAAGATCTCCTTGGTCAGCGCCTGCGAATCCTTGGCGGCGGCAATGGCGATGATGGCATCGGGATGCATATGGTCGACAAAAGGCTTCGGCACGAAGGCATGCAGCGGCGTGTCGATGGAAGCCGCGCGCGGGTTGAGGTTGAAGGTGCAATGGGGCAGATAGCCGACCATCTCGTCTTCATGTTCGAGGCCGCGATAGAGACCTTTCAGCGCGCGCAATTTGTCCATGTAGAGCGTGGCGAAGCCGTCGAGCTTGATCGAGGCGCTGTCGCCGCCCGAGCCCTTGACCCACAGCACTTCCACGCTCTCGCCGGTGAGCGGATCGTTTTGCCAGATCTTGGAGGAGGTGTTGCCGCCGCCATAATTGGTGACGCGCTTGTCGGAGCCAAGAACATTCGAGCGATAGACCAGACGTTCGGGCTCGCTCATTGCTTGCGCTTTTGCGTCATCCCAAAGATTGGCGAGGCGCGTGCCGGAGCGCTTGTCGAGCATAGGTATCCTCCCTTTGGGACACGCAAACGGCGCGGGTCCCTTTTGTACGAATTTCTACGCAAGCAGCGGCCTTGTCAATCACAAACGATCAATATCAGTCATATTGCATTGCACAATGAAATTATCTGATCGGAAATGATTGACACTGCGCGCTTTGGGTGACTAGATGCTCCGGCAGGGAGGAACCATGCACGAGAAAGAGCGCCACAGGATCATTCTGTCCGCCGTCCAGGAAAAGCCTGTGGTGACGGTGCAGGAGATGGTCGACCTGACGGAGTCGTCGGAGGCGACGATCCGGCGCGACATCGCGGCATTGCATGTGCAAAAGCGGCTGCGCCGGGTGCGCGGCGGCGCCGAGGCGCTTTCGCCGCCGCAGTTCATCGGCCTTGCCGGCCGGCCCTTTTCCGTCAACGAGACCATCAACGCTTCGCAGAAGCGGGCAATCGCGCGGGAAGCCGTGGATCTGTGCAAGGACGGCGAGCCGATCATCATCAATGGCGGCACCACCACCTTCCAGATGGTGCATTTCCTGACCGGCCGCCGCATGCCGATCTTCACCAATTCCTTCCCGATCGCGGAGCACTTGCTCAGGCACTCCAAGAACACGGTGATGCTGTCGGGCGGCACCATCTACCGCGAGCAGAACATCATCCTGTCGCCGTTCGACAATGACGTGACGCGCAATTTCTACGCGCGCCGCATGTTCATGGGCGCGCAAGGGCTGGGGCCGCTCGGTCTTATGGAAGGCGACCCGCTGCTGATCCAGGCCGAGCAGAAACTGATCGACCAGGCAGACGAATTGGTGGTGCTGGTCGATTCCTCGAAGTTCCGCAAACGCTCGAGCCTGATCCTGTGCGGCCTGTCGCGCATCGCCACGGTGATCACCGACGACGCCATCGAGGATCGCGAAGCCAAGATGCTGGAGACCGCCGGCGTGACGCTGATCATCGCCCGCACAACGGCAACCAACAAGGAAGAATCTTCGCTGCAGGCCTGAGAACCACTCACGCCCGCAGCGGCGATGGAATGCAACGCTCAAGGGAGGATATTCGATGAGCTTTCTGAAGAAATTGATGGTTACGGCGGCGTTCTCCGCCGCCATGTTCGTGAATGCCGCCTACGCCGAAAACGTCAAGATCGCGCTGGTGGTGAAGTCGCTCGGCAACGGCTTCTTCGACGCCGCCAACAAGGGCGCCGAAGAGGCGGCCAAGGAACTCGGCGATGTCGACATCATCTACACCGGCCCGACCAAGGCGACCGCCGAAGCGCAGATCGAAGTGGTCAATTCGCTGATCGCCCAGAAGGTCGATGCCATCGCCATTTCGGCGAACGACGCCGACGCGCTGGTGCCAGTGCTGAAGAAGGCGATGCAGCGCGGCATTACCGTCATCTCGTGGGATTCAGGCGTCGCGCCGGAAGGACGCCAGCTTCACCTCAACCCCTCCGATACCAACCTGATCGGTGAGACCATCATCAAGCTGGCCGCCGACTACCTGCCGGAAGGCGGCGATGTCGCCATCCTGTCGGCTTCTTCGACCGCGACCAACCAGAATGCCTGGATCGACGCCGCCAAGAAGGTGCTGCCGGAGAAGTTCCCCAAGATCAAGCTCGTCGCCACCGTCTATGGCGACGACGACTCGGCCAAGAGCACGGACGAAGCCAAGGGCCTGCTGAAGTCCTATCCGAACCTCAAGGCGATCATCGCACCGACCACGGTCGGCGTCGTTGCCGCCGCGCAGGTGGTGACCGATGAAGGCCTGATCGGCAAGGTCAACGTCACCGGCCTGGCGCTGCCGTCGGAGTTCAAGAAGTTCATCGACAATGGCGCCAGCCAGGCGGTTGCGCTGTGGAACCCGATCGATCTCGGCTACTCCGCCGTCTACCTCGCCCACGACCTGGCGGTGAAGAAGGAAGAGGCCAAGCCCGGTGCTACGCTGTCGATCGGCCGCGTCGGCAAGGTCACGCTCGACGACACCAACTCGGCTGCGATGGCTCCGCCCTTCCAGTTCGACAAGTCGAACATCGAAAAGTTCTCCAAGATCTATTGATCCTGGGACCTTCGAAACGGTGCGGCGGGGCTCAGGTTCCGCCGCGCTTTCAAACGAACCTTGCTACAGGGCTTGATACGATTATGGACACGACAGCCCAGCACGAAGTGGCACATGAAGCGCCTTTGTCATCCGGACCGCGCCTGACGCTGTCCGGCATCTCGAAAAGCTTTCCCGGCGTGCGGGCGCTGCACAATGTCGGCCTGTCGCTGTATCCCGGCCAGGTAACCGCGCTGATCGGCGAAAACGGCGCCGGCAAGTCGACGCTGGTCAAGATCATGACCGGCATCTACCAGCCGGATGCTGGCACGATCAGCATCGACGGCCAGCCGGTCACACTGCCCAGCGCCCACGCCGCGTTCGGGCATGGCATCACCGCCATCCACCAGGAAACCGTGCTGTTCGACGACCTGACGGTGGCCGAAAACATCTTCCTCGGCCATGCGCCGCGCACGCGTTTCAAAACCATCGACTGGCGCACCATGCGCAAGAATGCCCGCGAGGTGCTCGACACGATGGGCGCCGGCCATATCGACGCCGACGCCAGGCTGAAGGATCTCGGCATTGCCAACAAGCACCTAGTCGCGGTTGCCCGCGCCATGTCCATCGACGCGCGGATCGTCATCATGGACGAGCCGACGGCAGCGCTTTCGATGAAGGAGATCGAAGAGCTTTTCCTGCTGATCGAATTCCTCAAGAGCGACGGCAAGGCGATCCTGTTCATCAGCCACAAATTCGATGAGATCTACCACATCGCCGACCGCTATACCGTGTTCCGGGACGGCGAGATGGTCGGCGAAGGCCTGATCAAGGACGCCGGCCAGAGCCAGATCGTGCGCATGATGGTCGGCCGCTCGGTCGATCACATCTTTCCGCAGCGCAAGGCCGAGATCGGCGCGCCGGTGCTGGCCGTCTCCGGCCTGTCGCACCCGACCGAGTTCGACGACATAGGCTTCGAGCTGCACAGGGGCGAAATCCTCGGCTTCTACGGCCTTGTCGGCGCCGGGCGCAGCGAGGTGATGCAGGCGATATCAGGCATCACCCGCACCAGCGGCGGCACGATCACGCTGGAGGGTAAGGCAATCGCGCCGAAATCGGCGGCGGATTCGATCGACGCCGGCATCGTCTATGTGCCGGAGGAGCGCGGCAAGCAAGGCGTGGTGATCGGCCTGCCGATCTTCCAGAATGTCTCGCTGCCCTCGCTCAAACGGACATCCAAGTCCGGCATATTGCGGCTGGCCGAAGAGTTCGCGCTGGCCCGCTCCTACACCGAGCGGCTCGATCTGCGCGCCTCCTCGCTCAGCCAGGACGTCGGCACGCTGTCGGGCGGCAACCAGCAGAAGATCGTCATCGCCAAATGGCTGGCGACCGCGCCCAAGGTGATCATCCTGGACGAGCCGACCAAGGGCATCGACATCGGCTCGAAGGCGGCCGTGCACGGCTTCATGGCCGAGCTCGTCGCGCAAGGCCTGTCGGTGATCATGGTGTCGTCCGAATTGCCGGAAATCCTCGGCATGTCGGACCGCGTCGTGGTTATGCGCGAGGGCCGCATTGCCGCGGTCTACGACAATAAAGGGCTCGACGCCGAAACCTTGGTCAGGACGGCAGCGGGGATCGCGGCATGAAGGCTCTTCTCAAACATCGCGAGGTCTGGCTGCTGGCGGCAATCGCCGTGCTGATCGGGCTGATCTCCACGCGGTTTCCAGGTTTTGCCGATCCGGCCAACCTGCGCCAGGTGTTCAACGACACGTCGATCCTGATGATCCTGGCGCTCGGCCAGATGGTCGTCATCCTGACCCGCTCGATCGACCTGTCGATGGCTTCAAATCTCTGCTTCACCGGCATGGTGGTGGCAATGCTGAACGCCGCGCATCCGGCGATCCCGATCCCGCTGCTGATCGTCATCGCACTTCTGGTCGGCCTGGTGCTCGGCGCCATCAACGGCCTGCTGGTATGGCGGCTGAACATTCCCTCGATCGTGGTAACGCTCGGCACCCTCACCATCTACCGCGGCGCCACGTTCGTCATTTCAGGCGGCGCGTGGGTCAACGCCGACCAGATGAGCGCTGAGTTCATCGGGTTGCAGCGCGCGGCTTTCCTCGGCATTCCGGTTCTGTCCTGGATCGCCCTGCTGGTCATTGCATTGTTTTTCCTCGTGATGACGCGCACCGCGCTCGGCCGCTCGATCTATGCCATTGGCGTCAACCCGACCGCATCGGTCTATGCCGGCATCGATGTCGGCCGGACGAAATTCATCGTCTTCTGCATCTCGGGGATGATCGGCGGCCTCTGTGGCTATCTGTGGATCTCGCGCTACGTCATCGCCTCGGTCGAGGTCGCGAATGGCTATGAGCTCAATATCATCGCCGCCTGCGTCATCGGCGGCATTTCGATCGCCGGCGGCATCGGCTCGGTCGGCGGCGCCGTGCTCGGCGCGCTGTTCCTCGGCATCATCTCCAACGCACTGCCGGTGATCAACATCTCACCCTTCTGGCAGATGGCGATTTCAGGCAGCGCCATCATCCTGGCCGTGGTGCTCAACGCGCGCGGCGAACGCCGGCAAGGCCGCATCATTCTCAAAAAGGCGGAAGCGGCATGACCGATACCCCTGCCCCACGCCACATTCCCGATCGGCTCGACAAGCCGTTCACCGCGGCGGTCTTCTCCTGGGAGGCGCTGCTCGTCGCGGTGGCGGTCGCCATCTTTGCCATCAACAGTTTTGCCTCGCCCTATTTCCTCGACCCATGGTCGCTGTCGGACCTGACCTTCAACTTCACCGAAAAGGCGCTGATCGCGCTGGCCATGGCGCTGCTGATCATCTCCGGCGAAATCGACCTGTCGGTGGCCGCCATCATCGCGCTGGCGTCAACAATGATGGGCATGGCGGTGCAGGCCGGCGCCGGCACGCCTGAACTGGTGGCAATCGGCCTCGTCGTCGGGCTCGGCTGCGGCGCCTTCAACGGACTGCTCGTCACCAGGCTCGGCTTGCCGTCGATCGTCGTCACCATCGGCACGATGAGCCTGTTTCGCGGCATTGCCTTCATCATCCTCGGCGACCAGGCCTACAAGGGCTATCCCGCGAGCTTCGCCTTCTTCGGCCAGGGCTATGTCTGGTGGGTGGTGTCGTTCGAACTGACGCTTTTCCTGATCGCGGCAGTCGTCTACTGGTTCCTTCTGCACCGGACGAGCTTCGGCCGCCGGGTCTTTGCCATCGGCAACAACCCGGTCGCGGCGCAGTTTTCCGGCGTACGCGTCGGCCGTATCAAATTCATCCTGTTTTGCCTGACCGGCCTGATGGCGGGCATCGCCTCGGTGCTGATCACATCGCGGCTCGGCTCGACCCGGCCGTCCATCGCACAGGGCTACGAGCTGGAAGTCATCACCATGGTGGTGCTTGGTGGCGTCAGCATCCTGGGCGGGGCCGGCAGCATAGTCGGCGTCGTGCTCGCGGCCTTCATCATGGGGCTGGTGACCTTCGGCCTCGGCCTGCTCAATGTGCCAGGGATTGTTATGTCGATCTTCATCGGCCTGCTGCTGATCATCGTCATCGCGCTGCCGATCCTGTGGCGGCGAGTACGGCGGGAGCGCTTTGCCTGATGCCGGAGAAATACGCGTTCAAGATGAAGCTCAATCCGGGCATGAAGGCCGAATACAAGAAGCGCCACGACGACATCTGGCCGTCGCTGGTCGCGCTGCTCAAGCAGGCCGGTATCTCCGATTACTCGATCCATCTCGACGAAGAGACCAACACCTTGTTCGGCGTGCTGTGGCGCCGTGACGACCACGGCATGGACGAATTGCCGAAGCATCCGGTGATGCAGCGTTGGTGGGCCGAGATGGCGGACATCATGGAGACCAAGCCGAACAACGAGCCGGTGGCGGTGCCGCTGGAAACAATGTTCCATATGGAATGACCCGCCACGTCGCCGTCATCGATATCGGCAAGACCAACGCCAAGGTGGCGCTGGTCGATCTTGCCGCAGCAAGCGAAGTCACGCTGCGCAGGATGGTGAACGAGCCGGTTCGGCAAGGCCCATACCCGCACCATGACGTCGAGCGGTTATGGGCGTTTATCCTTGGCAGCCTGGCCGAGATCGACTGCGAGCAGCGCATCGATGCGATATCGATCACCACCCATGGCGCAACGTCCGTGCTGGTCGACGCATCAGGCGAACTGGCGCTGCCGGTGCTCGACTACGAATTCGATGGTCCGGATGCCTTTGCCGGGGACTATGACACGATCCGTCCGGCGTTCTCCGAGACCGGCACGCCGCGCCTGCCGGCCGGCCTCAATCTCGGCGCGCAGCTGTTCTGGCAGCAGAAGCGCTTTCCGGCGGATTTCGCCAGAACCGCCGCGATCCTGATGTATCCGCAATACTGGGCCTTGCGCCTGACCGGCGTCGCCGCCAGCGAGGTGACTTCGCTCGGCTGCCACACCGATCTGTGGAACCCGTGGAAAGCGGATTTTTCGTCGCTGGTCGACCGGCTGCAATGGCGCCGGCTAATGGCGCCGGTGCGGCAGGCCAAGGACCGCCTCGGGCCGATCCTGCCCGCGCTTGCGACACGGACCGGGCTCGACCCGCAAACGCCGGTGTTTTGCGGCCTGCACGATTCCAACGCCTCGCTGCTGCCACATCTCCTGTCCGACCGACCGCCTTTCTCCGTGGTCTCGACCGGCACCTGGGTGGTGTCGATGGCGGTTGGCGGCAACAAGATCGCGCTCGACCCGGCCCGCGATACGCTGGTCAATGTCAACGCGCTCGGCGATCCCGTGCCGTCGGCGCGCTTCATGGGTGGCCGCGAGTTTTCCGTGCTGACCGAGGGCCAATCGGAGAACTGGACGGAAGACGATGTTGCCACGGTGCTGGCGCGCAAGACGTCCCTATTGCCCTCGACCCAACAGGGTTCGGGCCCGTTTCCGCATCATACCGCATCATGGCTTAACGCGGACGGTATGAGCGTCGGCCAGCGCTTTGTCACCATCTCGTTCTACCTGGCGCTGATGACCGCGACCTGCCTCGACCTGATCGGCGCGGACGGTCCAACCATCGTCGAAGGACCCTTCGCCCGCAACCGGCTGTTCACCCGCATGCTGGCTGCGGCGACGGCGCGTGGCGTCATCGCCTCCGAGGCCGCCACCGGCACCAGTATCGGCGCCGCCTTGCTGGCGTCGGACCAGGGGACACCGCAAGGCAGAGGCGAAAGGACCGAACCGTCGGCCGATCCACTCTGGACAAGTTACGTGCGCTCCTGGCGTTCAGCGGTCGACGAACGAGCCTGACCGCCGAGCTCATGGCGCCCTGATGTCCGGAGATGCCTAGCCCGCATAGAGCAATCCTTGCGGGTCGATCTCCGGCTTGCGGCCGGCGACCACATCGGCAAGGAACTTTCCCGAGCCGCAGGCCATGGTCCAGCCGAGATGACCGTGGCCGGTGTCGAGGTAGAGATTGTCGTACCGCGCCCGGCCGATGACCGGCACAGAGTTCGGCATCATCGGGCGAAGTCCAGCCCAGAGCTCGGCCTTGCTCTCGTCGAAAGCGCCGGGGAACAGGTCCTTGGCGGTGTTCAGGATCGAGTTGAAATCGCGTGGCTTGAACGTGCGGTCGAACCCGGTGAACTCCGCCGTCGAGGACATCCGCAGCCGATTTCCCAGCCTGGAATAGCCGATCAGCCGGTCCTCGTCGGCGCCACCCATGATCGGCCCCTTGCTTTCATCTTCCAGCGGAACAGTCACGGTATAGCCCTTCACGGGATAGACGGGCAGATCGATGCCGTAGCGGCGGCCGAGCAGACCGCTCTCCGGCCCCATGGAAATGACCACTGCGTCACCTGCCACCGGGCCGGCCGAGGTCATCACGGCGCGCACCCGATCGCCGTCGATGTCGAGGCCTTCGACCGTGGTGCCGTAGAGGAATTGGACGCCGAGTTTCTCGGCGGCATAGGCAGCGAGGTTCTGCGTGAATTGACTGGAGTCGCCGGTCTGGTCGATCGGCGAATAGACGCCGCCGGCTATCTTGTCCTTGGCGCCGGCAAGGCCGGGCTCGAGCTCGACCAGCCGGTCGCGGCCGACGATCTCGATCGGCAGGCCGTGTTCGCCGAGATAACGATAATTGTCGGTGCCGGTATCAAAGCTCTGCTGCGAGCGGAAGAAATAGAGAATGCCTTTCTTGCGCTCGTCATAGTGGATGCCGGTTTCGGCGGAGACGGCGTTGATGCAGTCGCGCGAATAGAGCGCCAGACGCAGCTTGACGTCGGTGTTGGCGCGCATGCGCTTATGCGTGCACTGGCGCAGGAAGCGCAGGCTCCAGGCGAAAAAATACGGATCCAGGCGCAGCCGCACCTTGATGCCGAGATCGTGGTTGTAGAGGCCGCGCAGGAACGTCTTCAGCGCGGCGGGCGAGGCCCAGGCGGTGGCATCCCCGGGCGACACCAGGCCGGCATTCGACCGGCTGGTGCCGCGTGCCGCCGCCGGATGGCGCTCGATCACCGTCACCTCATGGCCGTCGCTGGCCAGATAAAAGGCCGCCGCCGTACCGACGACGCCGGCCCCAAGCACCAGGATTTTCATTCCGCCCCCAGCCCGCTGAACCAACCTTTGCGGAGAGCCCACTTCACCCCAGAGCCGAATTCTTGCTGGTCAGGATGCGCTCCCAGGCAAGCGCATCGGCAACGATCTGGTCGAGGTTGTCGCGCTGCGGGGTCCAGCCGAGCTCGCCGCGCGCCAGCTCCGAATTGGCGACGACCGCGGCGGCGTCGCCGGCGCGGCGATCGCCCATCCGCACGTCGAAATCATGGCCGAAGACGCGGCGGACGCTGTCGATGACCTCGAGCACCGAATACCCGTGGCTGTAACCACAATTGGCGACCAGGCTCGATCCGCCGGCACGCAGCCGCTGAAGCGCCAGCCGATGCGCCGCCGCCAGGTCGCTGACGTGGATATAGTCGCGCATGCAGGTACCGTCCGGCGTCGGATAGTCGGTGCCGAACACCTGCATGAAGGGGCGCTTGCCGAGCGCCGTCTCGCAAGCGACCTTGATCAGATGCGTGGCACCGGGCGTCGACTGGCCGGTGCGGCCCTTCGGATCGGCGCCGGCGACGTTGAAATAGCGCAGCGCCGTATAGCGCAACCCATGGGCAATTGCCGCGTCGCGCAGCATCCATTCACTCATCAGCTTGGACAGGCCATAGGGCGATTCCGGCGCAAGCCGGGCATCCTCGCGCACCGGCTCCAGGCCGGCGCCGCCATAGACGGCGGCGGTCGAGGAAAAGATGAAATTGGGCACGCCTTCGCACACCGCGGTCTCGATCAAGGTGCGCGTGTTGCAGGTGTTGTTCTCGTAATAGGCAAGCGGGTCAGCGACCGATTCGGGGACCACGATCGAGCCGGCGAAATGGATGATCGCGTCGATCTTATTGTCGCGAATGATCGAAGCGACCAGTTCCCTGTCGGCGACGTCGCCGACGACGAGCTTTGCTTCCGGGGCCACCGCCCATTCAAAGCCGGTAGAAAGCCGGTCGAGGACGACGACGCTGTCGCCCGTGTCCAGCAATTCCCAGACCATATGGCTACCGATATAGCCGGCACCGCCTGTCACCAAAACCGTCATCCGCATCCTCGCTATTTATGATTTATCGGAACTGTCTCAATCGTCGCCGTACTGGAAAATCCGCCGCCAGGCCATTAAAACCTGCGGTAACCAGTCTCATCGGCGCGTGGCATTGTCCTGAAACAAGATTGATCCACATCAAGGGAATAGGCCACGTTCCGTGGTCGTTAGGAACAGGCTCGGGGCGTGGCATTTTGACCAAAAAGGCCAGGTGGACGACGAATGGGCCAATGACTATGATCCCGCGCAAAACTGGGAAGGCGACATGAATTATCAGCGGTTTTTCGAGGAAGCGATCGACCAGCTCCATGCGGAGCGTCGCTATCGCGTCTTCGCCGACCTTGAGCGTATCGTCGGGAAATTCCCACGCGCCATCTGGCGCGCCAATGGCCGCGCCGAGGAAATCACCGTCTGGTGCTCCAACGACTATCTCGGCATGGGCCAGCATCCCGACGTCATTGCCGCGTTCCAGAAGGCGGCAGGCAAGATGGGGTCGGGGGCCGGCGGCACCCGCAACATCTCCGGCACCAGCAACCCGCTGGTCGAGCTCGAACTGGAGCTTGCCGACCTGCACGACAAGGAAGCGGCACTGGTTTTCACCTCCGGCTTCGTTTCCAACGAGGCGTCGATCTCGACCATTGCAAAGCTGCTTCCCAATTGCCTGATCATCTCGGACGAGCTCAACCACGCTTCGATGATCGAGGGCGTGCGGCGCTCAGGCGCCGAGAAGAAGATCTTCCGCCATAACGACGTCGCGCATCTCGAAAGCCTGCTGCAGACGGCCGGCCGCGAGCGCGCCAAGCTGATTGTCTTCGAGAGCGTCTATTCGATGGACGGCGACATCGCGCCGATCAAGCAGATCGTCGATCTCGCCGAGCGCTACAACGCCATGACCTACATCGACGAGGTCCACGCCGTCGGCATGTACGGGCCGCGCGGCGGCGGCATCACCGAGCGCGAAGGGCTGGCCGACCGCATCGACATCATCGAGGGCACGCTGGCCAAGGCGTTCGGCACGCTTGGTGGCTACATCGCCGGCACCAGCGCCGTGATCGACGCGGTGCGCTCCTATGCGCCGGGCTTCATCTTCACCACGGCGTTGCCGCCGGCGATCGCTGCCGCGGCAACCACCTCGATCCGCCATCTCAAGCGCTCGCAGGCCGAGCGCGATGCGCAGCTGCGTCAGGCGACGCGGACCAAGCAAGTGCTGGCCGCGGCCGGCCTGCCGGTGATGGAGTCGCCTACCCACATCGTGCCCCTTCTGGTCGGCGATCCCGAGCTCTGCAAGATGGCCAGCGACCGCCTGCTCGGTGTGCACGGCATCTACATCCAGCCGATCAACTACCCGACAGTGCCGCGCGGCACCGAGCGGCTGCGCATCACGCCGACACCGTTCCATTCGGACGCGTTGATTGCGTCCCTGCAGGACGCGCTGGTCGAGACATGGGATGCGTTGGGGATTCCTTACGGTTCGGCGGGCCGACCGTCGGTCGCCAAGAGCGACCGCGTCATTCCGTTGCTGGTGCCGAAGTCGGGCGGCTGAAGCCCGTTTGAAACTCTACTCCGGCGGCCATCTGACGCGGCTTTCTGCGCTTCCGGTGCTCACGGACCCAAATGTCCGCTGCGCTCCGGTTCTCGAAACCCACGCCAGCTGACTCGCCGGAGCGAGTTTGAACTCGGGGCTTCGAGGCAGCTCACATATTCTTCATCCATTTCGCCAGCCGGTGCGCGGCTTCCTCGAGCTGGTCGAGACGGCGGTGGAAGCATAGCCTGAGAAAGGATTCGCCGCCGGGGCCGAAGGCGGTGCCGGGAGCCAGGCCGACATTGGCGCGGTCGACCATGTCGAAGGCGGCAGCGCGGGAATCGGTGATGCCGTCGACCGCGAAGAACAGATAGAATGCGCCCTGCGGCACGGTGAACCGCGCCCTGCCGGTTTCGGCGAGAATGCCGCACACCAGGTCGCGCGCCGCCCTCGCCCGCTCCACCTGCTCGACGATGAAGGCGTCGCCCTCATCGAGGGCAACGACGGCGCCGCGCTGCATGAACTGCGCAACGCCGGACGTCGAATACTGGACCAGGTTCTCGAACACCTGCTGCAAGGCGGGATGGATCTTGATCCAGCCGATGCGCCAGCCGGTCATCGCCCAGTTCTTGGAAAAGGAATTGACGAACAGGATGCGATCCTCATCGGCCATGATGTCGATGAAGGACGGCGCGCGACTATCGCCGTAATGAAACAGCGAATAGATCTCGTCGGCGATGATCCACAGGCCCCTTTCGCGGGCAAGGTCGAGGATCGCCTGCAGCGTCTCCTTGTCGGCGGTCCAGCCGGTCGGGTTGGACGGCGTGTTGACGAACAGCGCCTTGGTCCGCGGCGTGATCGCGGCTGCGATCTTGTCGACATCGCAGGACCAGCCATTGCCCGACTGGTCGAGCGTGACCGCGACCGGCACGGCGCCGGCGACGCCGGCGGCGGCGGCGAAGTTCGGCCATGCCGGCGACAGGTAGACGAGTTCGTCGCCCTTGCCGGCCACCGCGTCGATGGCCATCTGGATGGCATGCATGCCGGAGCCGGTGACGATGAATTCCTCGTTGGCGAAAGTCTTGCCGAAATGCCTGGTGTAGTAGCGGGCGAGTGCCTGCCTGAGTTCGGGAATGCCCCGCTGCCAGGTGTAGAAGGTTTCACCGCCGGCGAGTGCCTTGGCGGCGGCATCAGTGATGAAGGCAGGCGTCGGCAGGTCGCCCTCGCCGGCCCAGAGCGGGATCATGCCGTCGCGGCCGCGGCCACGGTTCATGACGGCGACAATGCCGCTTTCAGGCGCCGCCCGCGCTTCGGCGCGCAGAGTATCGATCAGGGTCATGGATGGGTCCGTTTTCGTTTGCTCGACTGCTAGCGTGTTTCAGGGCGGACGAAAACAGAAAACCCCGGCCGCAGGCGACCGGGGTTTTGGTCCAGAAAGTTGCCGCAGGCGCTATTTTCTGGCGAGGAGATCGCGAATTTCGGTGAGCAGCGCGACGTCGGCCGGTGGCGGGGCAACCGGGGCGGCCGGTTTCTCGCGCTCCAGCCGCTGGCGCAGATTGTTCACCGCCTTGACCATCAGGAAGATGATGAAGGCGAGAATGAGAAAATTCAGCGCCACGGTGATGAAACTGCCATACGCAAAGACCGCGCCCTGCTTCTTTGCGTCGGCCAGCGATGTGGCGTTGACGGCTGAAGACAAGGGCAGAAAGTAGTTGTTGAAGTCCAGTCCGCCGAAAATCGCCCCGATAATCGGCATGATGATGTCGTTGACCAGCGAATCGACGATCTTGCTGAAGGCAGCGCCAATGATGACGGCGACGGCCAGGTCCATCACATTGCCCCTGGAAATGAATTCCTGAAATTCTTTCAGCATTCGACCCTCCTTGTCCTGACCGGCCGTGCTGCCGTCCACGCCTCGGCATCGACCGGTCGGCAGAATAGCAAAAACCTGCGGTTGCGACAGGCGCAAAGACGTGTTTCCCCGGCCTGGATTGCGCGAAGCCACAGCCATAATGCGCCGAAAGCCGCGATGGACTTGATCGCCAAGCTGTGATTGCGTCTGCAAGGCCGGATGAAAAAACCGGCGCAGGGAGGAAGTTCGAGGCGTGCAGGGCTGGTTCATCGTCATCATCGCGATCGCCTATGTGACGTTGCTGTTTGCTATCGCCAGCCTGGGCGACCGGCGCTCGACGTCATCGGGGCCTGGCCGCGCCCGGCCCTTCATCTATGCGCTCAGCCTCGCCATCTACTGCACCTCCTGGACCTTCTTCGGCTCGGTCGGGCTGTCCTCCGAGCGCGGCCTGGAGTTCCTCGGCATCTATATCGGACCGGTGCTGGTGTTCGTGTTCGGCTTTCCGCTGCTGCAGCGCATCGTCAGGCTGGCCAAGACCGAGAAGATCACCTCGATCGCCGACTTTCTCGGCGCCCGCTACGGCAAGAGTTTTGCTGTCGCGGCGATCGCCACACTGATCGCGACCATCGGCGCGGTGCCCTATATGGCGCTGCAATTGAAGGCGATCTCGGGCTCGGTCAGCCTGATGGTCGAGCACTATACCGGCTCGCCGCCGTCGTTCGATCCGTTCGTCAGCGACATCTCGCTGGTCGTTGCCATGCTGCTGGCGCTGTTTGCGGTGCTGTTCGGCACGCGCCACGCCGATGCCACCGAGCACCAGGACGGGCTGGTGCTGGCGGTGGCAGTCGAAACCGTGGTCAAGCTCGCCGCCTTCCTGGCAATCGGCCTGATGGTCATGTTCCTGATCTTCGGTGGGCCAGGCGACATGTTCGACCGGCTCGCCGAAAACACGCAGGTGCGCCAGGCGATGGGCTACAACACCTCGCTCGCCACCTGGCTGGTGCTGACATGCCTGAGCGGCTTTGCCATCCTGATGCTGCCGCGCCAGTTCTATGTCACCATCGTCGAGAACCGCAGCGAGGCCGAGCTGCGCACCGCGACATGGGTGTTTCCGCTCTATCTGGTGGCAATCAACCTGTTCGTGCTGCCGATCGCGCTGGCCGGCCTGGAACTGGTCGGCCCCAGGACCAGCAGCGACCTTTACGTGCTGTCGCTGCCGCTGTTCAGCGGCCACGACGTGCTGGCCATGGCCGCCTTCATCGGCGGGCTGTCGGCGGCGACCGCAATGGTGATCGTCGAAAGCGTCGCGCTGTCGATCATGATCTCCAACGACCTGGTCATTCCGCTGTTCGTGCGCCGGCTGCTGCGGACCACGACATCCGAGAACGAGGACTGGTCGACGCTCATCCTCAATGTACGCCGGGCGGCGATCTTCATCATGCTGTTCATCGCCTTTCTCTACTACCGCGAGAGCACCAATAGCGCGCGGCTGTCCTCGATCGGCCTGATGTCGTTCGCCGCGATCGCGCAGTTCGCGCCGGCAATGATCGGCGGCCTGATCTGGCGCGGCGCCAACGGAAGGGGTGCCGCACTTGGCATGGTCGCCGGCATCGTCGTCTGGAGCTATACGCTGCTGCTTCCCTCGCTCGTCGCGCCCGATACCGGCATCCTCGTCCACGGCCTGTTCGGCTTCGATGCATTGCGGCCGCAGGCTCTTTTCGGCACCGTCGCCGAGCCGCTGAACCATGGCGTGCTGTGGAGCCTGTCGATCAACACGATTTTTTTTGTGTTCGGCTCGCTGTCGCGCGCCTCCGTGCCGCTGGAACGCATCCAGGCATCGATCTTCGTGCCGCGCGAGGCGGGGCCGCTGCCGAGCCTGCGCCGCTTCCGCACCACCATAACCGTCAACGACCTCAAGGACACGATCGCGCGCTATCTCGGTGTCGAACGCACCGAGCGGTCATTTCAGTCGTTCGAAAAGAGCGGCGGCACTTCACTGCACGGCAACGAACAGGCCAGCATGGATGTCATCCGCTTCTCCGAGCAGCTTCTGGCCAGTGCCGTCGGCTCCTCTTCGGCGCGGCTGATCCTGTCGCTACTGCTGCGCCGCAACGACCGCGAATCCAAGGACGCCTTCCGCCTGCTCGACGACGCCACGGAGGCGCTGCAGCACAATCGCGATCTGCTGCAGATCGCACTCGACCAGATGGAACAGGGCATCACTGTCTTCGACCGCGATTTCCGGTTGATTTGCTGGAACCGCCAGTACCGGGCGCTGTTCGACCTGCCCGACGAGATGGGCCAGGTCGGCGTCTCACTCGATCGTATCCTGCGCCACCTTGCCGAGCGCGGTGACATACCGGCAGACCAGCGCGTCACCATGCTCAACCGCCTGACCAGCTTCGTCAGCCCATGGCAGATGGAGCTGAAGACCAGCGGGCGCATCCTGGAATTGCGCTCCAATCCGATGCCGGACGGCGGCATCGTCGCCACCTACGCCGACATCTCTGGACGCGTCGAGCAGGATCTGGCGCTGAAGCGCGCCAACGAATCCCTGGAACAGCGAGTGAAGAGCCGCACCGCCGAGCTCACCCGCGTCAATGAGGAGCTGGCGCAGGCGCAGATGCTGGCCGAGGAGGCCAATCTCGGCAAGACCCGCTTCCTCGCTGCCGCCGGCCACGACATCCTGCAGCCGCTGAACGCCGCCCGCCTCTATTGCTCGTCACTGATCGAGAAGACTGGCAAGGGACCTGCCGGCAAGGCGGCGATGAACATCGAATCGTCGCTGGAATCGGTCGAGACCATCCTCGGCGCGGTGCTCGACATTTCGCGCCTCGATGCCGGCGCGATGAAGCCGGACGATACGAGCTTCGGCCTCGACGGGCTGCTGCGCCAGATCGGCAACGACTTCCGGCCGCTTGCCGCCGAAAAGAAGCTCGAACTCTCGATCATGCCGTCGTCGCTCAGCGTCATGACGGACCGCAATCTGCTGCGCCGGCTGATCCAGAACCTGGTCTCAAACGCCATTAAATACACGCGCCATGGCCGCATCCTGGTCGGCGTGCGGCGGCGCGGCGAATTGGCCGAGATCCAGGTTATCGACACCGGCATCGGCATTGCCGGCGACAAGCTCAACACCGTGTTCCGCGAATTCACCCGGCTCGACGAGGGCGCACGCGAGGCGGAAGGCCTCGGCCTTGGGCTCTCCATTGTCGACCGCATCGCCCGCGTCCTGCGCCTCGAAATCCGGATCTTCTCCAACCCAGGCAAGGGCACACGCTTTTCCGTGTTGCTGCCGGTGGTGGCCGTGCAGGCACCGCGGCGCGAGGCCGAGGCGAAGCCGCCTGCCCGTGCCGCGGCCTCGCTTGCCGGGCTCCATGTGCTCTGCATCGACAACGACGCCCGCATCCTCGACGGCATGCGGCTGCTGCTCGAGGGTTGGGGCTGCAGCGTCGACACGCTTTCCGGCGCGGAGGATCTCGAGAGGTCCGGCATGCATCGGCCGGACATCGTGCTTGCCGACTATCATCTCGACAACAGGACCGGCCTCGAATTGATCGCCCAGTTGCGTGCGATCCATGGCGAGGACTTGCCGGCCGTGCTGGTCACCGCCGACCGCTCCAGCGAGGTTCGCGCCGCTGCCGGCAGGCTCGACGTGCCGGTGATCAGCAAACCACTGAAACCGGCAATGCTGCGCTCGATGATGGCCAGGGTCAGGCCGCTGGCGTCGGCGGCCGAATAGGAATCAGCCGGCCGTCTGCAGCGGGTCGCTGCCGATTTTGGACAAAAGGATCACCGCCTGCGTGCGGCTGTCGACGCCGAGCTTCTGCAGGATGGCCGAGACATGCGCTTTGATCGTCGCTTCGGAGACCCCGAGCTCATAGGCGATCTGCTTGTTGAGCAGTCCCTCAGCCAGCATGCCGAGCACGCGCGTCTGCTGTGGAGTCAGCGCTTGCAGGCGCTTGATCAGGTCGGAAATCTCGGGATCGCGCTCGACACCGAGATCGACCCCGGCGGGTGCCGCGATATCACCTGCGAGCACCGACTGCACCGCATTGCGGATCTCCTCCATGCTGGCCGATTTGGAGATGAAGCCGGAGGCGCCGAGATCGAGCGCGCGCCGGATCGTCACCGGATCGTCATGCGCCGAGACCACCATCATCGGCACCGCCGGATGGATGCCGCGCAGCGAAATCAGGCCGGAAAGACCGCTTGCCCCCGGCATCGAGAGATCGAGCAGCACCAGATCGACATCCTCATTGGCCAGGACCAGCGCCTTGGCGCTTTCGAAATCGCCGGCCTCGTGAATGGCGGCAACGTCTCCGATGCCCGCGAGTGCCTCCCTCAATGCACCGCGAAAAAGCGGATGATCGTCGGCAATGACGAATGTGTAGCCCAACGGTGATATCCCTCCCCGACTCCCATTGGCGATGTTCCGCCTTGCAGGATCTGAACGATTGTAACGCTACGCCTGCCGTCCGGCGTGGGCGGCTTGCTATTCCCGCCCCAGGTCTTTTTGCGAATTGCCTAGGTCTTTTGCGAATTGGGCTTGGCGCCGTCTTCGTCCTTGTCCATGTCCTTGACGATATCCATGAAGCTGCGCAGGAAGCGCTCCATGTAGCCCATCGTCTTGTTGAAATCCTCCTCGCTGGGCAAAGTCGATTCGAAACGGGCGGCAAGCGAATTTTCGAGCTTGGCGACGCGTTCGTCGAGCGCCTTCACCGAACTTTGCAGCCGGTCGACCTCGCCCTGGAAGGCGGCGCGCTCGTCGGCCGCCATCTTGCAGACGAGCTGGCCGGAACGCTCCTCGCAGAGCGACATGGCGCCGGTTTGCGTATCCATGCGGACATAGCCATTGGCCGATTTCTCCAACCGGTAGCGATCGGCTTCATCGGAAAAGGCCGACGCCGCGACAAGCGACACCAGTGCTGCGGGGATCAAGACGTGTTTCAGACGCATGTTTTCCTCCATGAGCCAGTCAGCGCAATCTATCACAGTTTGCGCCTGAAATGGGGACGAACCTGAAATGGGGAAGAACACGGGCCTGCCCTTCCCCGCGTGGTCGGTTCGGACTATAGCGCAACTATGTCCGAGATCATCTACAAGATAGTTCCCGAGGTGCTGTGGCGCGAGGCTGAAAGAGAAGGCCGCTTCACCGGCGCGCCTATCGACGTCGCCGACGGCTTCATCCATTTTTCTACCGCCGGGCAGGTTCGGGAAACGGCGGCCAAACATTTCGCCGGCCAAAGCCGGTTGCTGCTGGTCGCCGTCGATAGCGCGCGCCTCGGCGATGCGCTGAAATATGAGGTCTCGCGCGGCGGCGCCCTGTTCCCGCATCTCTATGGCGGGCTCGGCCTCGATGCGGTCGTTTCGGTGCAGGCATTGCCGCTCGGCGCTGACGGCCGGCATGAATTCCCGGCGCTGGAGGCCGAATGAGCGCGTTCGACCGGATCGGCCAGAAACTGCTGTTCACGCTCGATCCGGAAACCGCGCATGGGCTGTCGATTGCCGCGCTGAGATGCGGGCTGCCGGTCGCCGGTCGTCCGCCGCAGGACAACAGGTTAAAGGTCAGCCGTTGCGGGCTCGATTTCCCGAACCCGCTCGGCATGGCCGCGGGTTACGACAAGAATGCCGAAGTGCCGGACGCGCTGCTCGGCCTCGGCTTCGGCTTCGCCGAGGTCGGCACGATCACGCCGCTGCCGCAGACGGGCAATCCAAAGCCACGCATCTTCCGGCTGCCTTCGGAGGGGGCGGTGATCAATCGGCTGGGCTTCAACAATGAGGGCCACGCCGCCGCGGAGAAGCGCCTTGCCGCCCGCAAGGGCCGCCCCGGCATCGTCGGGATCAACATCGGCGCCAACAAGGACAGCGCCGACCGCGTCAGTGATTATGAGCGCGGCATGATCCGGTTCGCGCGATATGCCAGCTATCTGACGATCAATATCTCCTCGCCGAACACGCCGGGCCTGCGCAACATGCAGGCGCGCGACCAGCTTGGCGAGCTCCTGTCGCGGGTCATGGCTGCGGGTGCGGCGGCACCGGCAAAACCGCCCGTCTTCCTCAAGATCGCCCCGGACCTGGTCGAGCCCGAGCTTGAGGACATCGCCGCCGAGATCAGCGACAAGCAAATGGACGGCGTCATTGTCTCCAACACCACGATCGCGCGATCCGGCCTGCGCAGCGCCGGCCTTGCTGGCGAGGCCGGCGGGCTTTCGGGGAAACCCTTGTTCGAGCGCTCGACCATCGTGCTGGCAAGGATGCGAAAACTGCTTGGCCCGGATCCCACTATCATCGGCGTCGGCGGCGTTGATTCCGCCGAGACGGCGTTGGAAAAGATCCGCGCCGGCGCCGATCTCGTGCAGCTCTACACCGGCATGATCTATGCCGGGCCCGCGCTGCCGGGGCGCATTCTTTCCGGCATGGCCCGTTTCATGGACAGTCAAGGGCTGAAGTCGCTGCGCGAGCTTCGCGACAGCCGCCTCGATCACTGGGCGGCGAAACCGCTTTAGCGATCAGTTAAAGGCTGTGCGCGCCCGCAGCCGCAATATGGCGAGCAGGCTGAAGCCGCGTACCAGCAGGAAGACATGCAACGCCGCCCACAAGCCGTGATTGCCGAATGCCGGCGCCAGAATCAGCAGCGCGGCGCTGAACGACAGGAACGACACCAGCATCATGTTGCGCATGTCGCGCGACCATGTTGCGCCGATGAAAATCCCGTCCATCTCGAAAGCCAGCGCGCCGCTGAGCGAGGTGAACGCCGCCCAGGGCAGGTAGATGTCGGCAATGGCGCGGACGTCTGTCGCGGTCGTGATCAGGGCGACGAGATCGGCGCCCTCCAGCAGGAAGAAGAGCGTCGCCGCGCCCGCCAGCCCGAGCCCCCAAAGCAGCGTCAGCCGCACCGCCTGATCAAACGCCGTGGCGGCACGGGCGCCGATGGCGCGCCCGGCGAGCTGTTCGGCAGCGGTGGCGAAACCATCGAGGAAATAGCCGGCAACCAGGAAGAGGTTCATCAGCACGGCGTTGGCGGCCAGCGTCAGAGTGCCGAATTGTGCGCCTTGGCGCGTGAACAGCGCGAAGGCGGCGAGCAGCGAAAAGGAGCGGATCATGATATCGCGATTGAGCGACATCATGCGCAGGAATGCCGGCAGATCGAGGACGCGGTGGCGCGGCAGCCTGGGCGCCGCCCAAAAGCGCCGGCCGACAATGGCGAGACCCAGCAGCATGGCGACGAATTCGCCGGTGACCGTTGCCCAGGCAACGCCGGCAACGCCCCAGCCGAGCTCCAGGCCAAGCAGGAAGCAGAGGGCGATGTTGATGCCGTTCAGTATCAATTGCAGGATCAGCCCGAGCCCGCCCTCGCCGCGCCCAAGCACGTAACCGAGGATGGCGTAATTGATCAGCGAGAACGGTGCCGCGAGCATCCTGATGCGGATATAGACGTCCATCGCCGCGCTGACGCGCGGCTCGGCGCCGATGAACCATTGCCCGGCGGTGGAGACCAGCGGCGCAAGCGCGGCAAGGACGACGCCGGCGACGACCGCGATCAGCACGGCGCGCCAGAACACCGCCTGCTCCTCCAGCGCATCGCCGCGCCCGAAGGCCTGGGCGACGAGGCCGGTGGTGCCGGAGCGCAGGAAGTTGAAGGTGGTGAAAACGACGTCGAAGATCAGGGCGCCGGCCGCCAGGCCGCCGAGAAGGGCGGCGTCGCCGAACTGCCCAACCACCGCCGTGTCGACAATTCCGAGCAACGGCGTCGTCAGATAGGCAAGCGTCATCGGCACGGCGATGGCGAGCACCGAGCGGTTGGTGACGACGAAGGCCCTGGCTTCGGTGGTGTGGGCTTCGATGGGTAAAGCCTGCTCCAAACGCGTGTTGCTTCCTGTTGCGGCTTGATCGGCCAGCCGATGTGCCCCAGTTTGCGGACCTCGCGCAACCATCCACCCCGTTATGTTCAACCGAAATCCGCCTCTGGCGCACCGGCCGCCCCATGCCCCTGCAGATCGTTCATCATCCCGACTACGACGCCGGCTTCGCCGTCAACCACCGCTTCCCGATGAGCAAATATCCGCGGCTGATGGATGCGTTGCGGGCACGCGGCCTGGCGCAGCCCGAAGCGCTCAACATGCCGGAGGCGGCGCGGCCATCATGGCTGAAGCTTGCCCACGCGGCAGACTATGTCGACCAGGTGCTTGCCTGCAAAGTGCCGGTGGCGATCGAGCGCGAGATCGGCTTTCCCGTCGGACCGCGGGTTTCGCTGAGGGCGCAGCTCGCAACGGCCGGCACGGTGCTGGCAGCGCGGCTAGCGTTGCTGAACGGCATCGCCTGCAACACCGCCGGCGGCAGCCATCATGCACGGCGCGCGCAAGGCGCCGGCTTCTGCACCTTCAACGACGTAGCCGTTGCCGCGCTGGTGCTGCTCGCCGAAGCTGCTGTCCAAAACATTCTGGTCGTCGACCTCGACGTGCATCAGGGCGACGGCACGGCGGATATCCTGAACGACGAGCCGCGCGTGTTTACCTTCTCCATGCATGGCGACCGCAACTACCCCGCGCGCAAGATCGCCTCCGATCTCGATGTCGCCCTGCCCGACGGCGCCGGCTATGCAGCCTATCTGGAGCGGCTGGACGCCATCCTGCCGGAGCTGTCGGCGCGAAGGCGCTGGGACCTCGTCTTCTACAATGCCGGCGTCGATGTCCATGTCGAGGACCGGCTCGGCAGGTTGTCGCTCACGGATGACGGGCTGCGCGCCCGCGACGATATGGTGATCCGCCATTTCCGCACGCTTGGCATACCGGTATGCGGCGTTATCGGCGGCGGCTATTCGACGGATGTCGCAGCACTTGCTGCACGGCACGCCATCCTGTTCGAGGTGGCGGCGGGCTACGCCTGAAAATTCACTTCCGGTAGTTAGCGATCCTGAGCAGGATGAAGGCCGGCACGACGATCGCGGCACCGAGCAGGATGTAGCCGAGAAAGCGGTCGATGGCGTGGAAGCCCAAATTCCACAGGTCGATGAAGAATTTGCGAATGCCATAAAGCACATCCATCGGCGACCAGCCGAAGGCATTCATGACCAGCCCGACGAGGAACGACACCACAAGCAGCTTCAGGATCACCCGGAGCGGCGTATCGCCGAGAAAGCGGTTCAGTGCGGACAAGCCTGTCTCCACAGTCGGGTGCCGCGATTCGGGCACATGCCTAGAAATACGCAGTTGATAGCCCTGCATCAAGCCGAGCCCTCAAACCGGATTGCGCATCGGCGCCGGGCCATGATATCGGAGGAACCAGCGCGGGTATGATGTAATGGTAGCTTGTCAGCTTCCCAAGCTGAACGCGCGGGTTCGATTCCCGCTACCCGCTCCAGCTTTTGCCCCCGGTGCATTGCACTTGTTCTGGCCAAGCTGAAAACCAGCGGATTTATAGGCAGTTTTACGGCCCGGCTGGCCGTCTTTCATCTGTTTGGCCGATGTGCCAGTTCGTGGAATATCTCACATTGAGGGTCGGCGGGGCCTCGAATGACCCCAACCGGAAAGTCTACCCTTGGCCCGCTGGCTTCTGCTGGCGGGCTTTTTTTGAGCATCAGGCAATAGTGGCCGACGTGCATCGGCGCCGCTGCTGGCGGGCCTGTCTGGTCGTCTGGCCGGCCACGGGATGCGCTCCGCTTGCCGCTCCAGCCCTTATCCCACCTCCCGCAGAATAAAGTCGTGCAGCATCTTGGCTGCCGGTGACAGCGCGCGGTTCTTCACCGTGATCAGGCTGTAGGGCCTGACCTCGATGTCGAATTCAGTCTGGACAACATCGATGGCGCCGGCCAGGCCTTCCGGGTTCTGGATGAACTTCGCGACCTGGATCGAAACCGGCGCAATGGCGTCGGATTGCGCGACCATGACCAGAGTCAATAGCAGCGAGCTGGTGTTGAGGATGCGGTCCGGCAGCGCGATGTTGCGGTTCAAAAAGTTGCTTTCCATCGCCTGGCGCAGCGGCGAGCCGCCCGACTGGAAAACCCAGTCATAGGCGGCGGTGTCTTCCAGCCGCACCGCCTTGCCCTTGGTCAGCGGGTGGCCGCGGCGCACGATCAGGCAGGCTTTCTCGACGCCGATGACGCGCGCTTCGAACAGCCGCGGATTGAGGTCGTCGGGGATGCGGGCGATGATGAAATCGTGGCGCGAGGCGATCAGCTCGCGCGCCAGGACGTTCGAGGTCTCGACCTGCATGGTGATTTCGATGCGCGGATAAAGGCGCCGGATCTCGCGGATCGCCGGCACCGCCAGCTCGATCGCCGGTGCTGTCACCGCGCCCAGGAATACTGAGCCGCCCTTGCCCGCCTTGAGCTCGAAAATCTCGCGGTCGACCTCGCGCATCTCGAGCAGGATCGATCGCGCGCGCCGTGCCAACGCCTTGCCATAGGGTGTCAGCGTGATGCCGCGCGGCAGCCTTTCGCAGAGCTTGACGTCGAGCACGGCCTCCATCTCGGCGATCATGCGCGAGGCCGCCGGCTGCGAGATGTTCATGACCTGGGCCGCGGCGCTCACCCGGCCGTGCTCGTCGAGGGCTGCGATCATGCGCATGTGACGCAGGCTCAAGCCGCTGCGCAGCAAGGTTCCGCCATCACCCGGGATCTCATCGTAACCGGCTGATATTCCGCCAGGATTTCGCAGCGCCGCCATGATTCTTCCCTACTCTTACGCCCGGCGCCCTGGCTGGATCCGGCTGCGTCGTCACTAGCCTAAGCCATATCAGTCTCGATATAGCAACCATCAAAGATCGCATTTGACAGTTATGGCAAAGCGACACACCCTTCGCGCGTCCTGAGGCTTGACGGTCGGTGACGAGGGAAACTCGTATCGATTGAACCAGAGTCTCGGGGCCGATTGGGAGGATACCGGAGATCGATTGACGGCAGCGGCGCGTTTGGCGCTCCTGCACGATTGCGCGGCCCACGAAACCCAAGGGTACGCGTCCATCAACCAGGGAGAGTTAATGTGAAGATTATCAAGACACTGGCCGCCGTCGCGGCCCTAGGTATCGCGGCCATGACGCTGCCGGCGCAGGCGGGCGAAGGCCTGATCGGCGTGCTGATGCCCACCAAGACCTCGCAGCGCTGGATCAACGACGGCGACGCCGTCAAGTCCCAGCTCGAGGCTCTGGGCTACACTGTCGACCTGCAGTACGCGCAGGACGACATTCCGAACCAGCTCAGCCAACTGGAAAACGAAATCACCAAGGGCCCGAAGGCGCTGATCATCGCTTCGATCGACGGCACCACGATGGGCGATGCCTTGCAGAAGGCGAATGACGCCGGCGTTGTCGTCGTCGCTTACGACCGCCTGATCAAGAAGACGCCAAATGTCGACTACTACACCACCTTCGACAATTTCGGCGTCGGCGTCATCCAGGCCAAATCGCTGCTCAAGGGTCTCGGTTATCCCGAGAAGAAGGGCCCGTTCAACATCGAGCTGTTCGGCGGTTCGCCGGACGACAACAATGCGTTCTTCTTCTATAACGGCGCGATGTCGGTTCTTCAGCCGCTGATCGATGACAAGACCCTCGTCGTGAAGTCCGGCCAGATGGGCATGGACAAGGTCGGCACGCTGCGCTGGCTGGCGGCAACCGCCCAGGCCCGCATGGACAATCTGCTCTCCGCCAACTACTCGGACGGCAGCCGCGTCGATGGCGTGCTCTCGCCCTATGACGGCCTGTCGCGCGGCATCATCGCTTCGCTGCGCGCCGTAGGCTACGGCACCGCCGATCAGCCATGGCCGATCGTCACCGGACAGGACGCCGAGACCGCTTCGGTCAAGGCGATCATCGCCGGCGAACAGTATTCGACCGTGTTCAAGGACACCCGCGAACTCGCCAAGGCGACGGTCGAACTCGTCGACAAGGTGCTCTCGGGCGGCAAGCCGGAAGGCCTCGACACCACGACCTACAACAACGACGTCAAGGTCGTTCCCTCGATCCTGTTGACACCGCACGACGTCGACAAGTCGAACTATCAGGCCCTGGTGGTCGACTCCGGCTACATCAAGGCCGAAGAGCTGAAGTAATCGCGGTTACAAAGCCTGGGGTCCTGCGCAGGCAGGGCCCCTTTTCGTTGGCGAGCCAGCCCGGTATTGTTTGCGGACCTCGCAGGAGTGGTATTCTCAATGGCATCGACGATTTTGGAGATGCGCGACATCACCAAGACGTTTCCCGGCGTCAAGGCGCTGTCGAACGTCAAGCTCATGGTCGAGGAAGGCGAGATCCATGCCGTGGTCGGCGAGAACGGCGCCGGCAAGTCGACGCTGATGAAGGTGCTGTCGGGTGTATATCCGTCCGGCACCTATGACGGCCAGATCATCTATCGCGGCGATGAGTGCCATTTCAAAGGCATCCATGACAGCGAGCGCAAGGGCATCGTCATCATCCACCAGGAGCTTGCGCTGGTGCCGATGCTGTCGATCGCCGAAAACATCTTTCTCGGCAACGAGCACGCCAGATACGGCGTCATCGACTGGAATGCCAATGAGGCGCGCACCAGTGCCCTGCTCAAGAAGGTCGGCCTCAAGGAAGACCCCAACACGCTGATCACCAATATCGGCGTCGGCAAGCAGCAGCTGGTCGAGATCGCCAAGGCGCTCAGCAAGGAAGTGAAGTTGCTCATTCTCGACGAGCCAACCGCGAGCCTGTCCGAAAAGGACAGCCAGGCGCTGCTCGATCTGCTGCTCGAATTCAAGCGGCAAGGCATCACTTCGATCCTGATCTCGCACAAGCTCAACGAGGTGAACCGGGTCGCCGACAAGGTCACCATCATCCGTGACGGGCGGACCATCGAGACGCTGGCCAAGAAGGACATCTCGGAGGACCGCATCATTACCTCGATGGTCGGCCGTTCGCTCGACGACCGCTATCCGCCGCGCGAGCCGAAGATCGGCGAGACCGTTCTCGAAGTGAAAAACTGGTCGGTCTACCACCCCATCCATGCCGAGCGGCAGGTCATCAAGGGTATCAACCTCAACGCCCGCAAGGGCGAAGTGGTCGGCATTGCCGGGCTCATGGGTGCCGGCCGGACCGAGTTTGCCATGAGCCTGTTCGGCCGGTCCTATGGCCGTCGCATCACCGGCGAGGTGTTCCTCAACGGCAAGCCGATCGACGTCTCTTCGGTGAGCAAGGCGGTGGAACACGGCATCGCCTACGTTACCGAGGACCGCAAGACCTACGGTCTCAACCTGATCGACCACATCAAGCACAACATCACGCTGGCCAACCTGCCCGGCGTGTCGCGCCACGGCGTGATCGACGATTTGCGCGAGCTTTCGGTCGCCAACGATTATCGCGGCAGGACCAATATCCGCGCCTCGAGCGTCTACCAGATGACCGGCAACCTTTCTGGCGGCAATCAGCAGAAGGTGGTGCTCTCGAAATGGCTGTTCGCCAATCCGGAAGTGCTGATCCTCGACGAGCCGACACGCGGTATCGACGTCGGCGCCAAGTATGAAATCTATACGATCATCGCGCGTCTCGCCTCCGAGGGTAAGGCAATCATCGTCATCTCGTCGGAAATGCCCGAACTGCTCGGCATCACCGACCGCATCTACGTCATGAACGAAGGGCGCATCGTCGGCGAAATGGCGGCAAGCGACGCCAGCCAGGAAAAGATAATGCGCGCCATCGTCCGCGGAGAAGGAAAAGCATCATGAGCACCGAAAGCGCTCCCGGGCCGCAGACCGGCGTTGCCCAGGATCTACAACAGGGACCTCGCATTGCCGTCTCGGCGCTGGTCACCAACCTGCGCGAATACGGGTTGGTGCTGGCGTTGATCGCAATCATGGTGTTCTTCCAGTTCACCACGTCCGGAACGCTGTTCAAGCCGGTGAACCTCAGCAATCTCGTGCAGCAGAACAGCTTCATCATCGTGATGGCGCTGGGCATGCTTCTGGTGATCGTTTCGGGCCACATCGATCTCAGCGTCGGCTCCGTCGCCGGCTTCATCGGCGCGCTGGCGGCGATGATGATGGTCATCTGGCCGCTTGGCCCATTGAGCAATCCGCTGGTGGTGTCGATCATCTGCCTGATCGTCGGTGGTGCGATCGGCGGGGCACAAGGCTACTGGATTGCCTATCACCGAATACCGAGCTTCATCGTCACGCTGGCGGGCATGCTGATCTTCCGCGGCATCTGCCAGGCGCTGCTGGGTGGCGGGTCTTCCGTAGGGCCGCTTCCCGTCGGCTTCAAGGCGCTCAGTTCCGGCTTCATTCCGGACCTGATCGGCCCATTGACGCTGATACCGCCAACCGTGAACGCCGCCGGCAAAACCATTGTCGGCAGCGGCCTGACGCTGCACCTGACGACGATCGTGATCGGCCTCGTCGCCGTGCTCGCCTATGCCTATTTCGGGCTCAGGGCACGGCGCACCCGCGAGAAGCATGGCTACGAAGCCGAGCCCTTCTCGCTGTTCGTCGTCAAGACCCTGGTGATCAGCGCGCTGGCGCTGTTTCTCGTCTACCAATTCGCCACCTATAGGGGCCTCCCCATCGTTCTCATGGTGATGGGCGTGCTGATCGCCTTGTTCGTCTTCGTTACCAAACGCATGACGATCGGCCGTCGCATCTATGCGATGGGCGGCAATGCCAAGGCAGCCCAGCTATCGGGCATCAAGACCGAACGGCTGACGTTGATGGTGTTCATCAATATGGGCGTGCTGTCGGCACTCGGCGGCCTGATTATCGCAGCGCGCCTGGGGCAGGCTGTGCCGGCGGCCGGCCTCGGCAGCGAGCTCGACGTCATCGCCGCGGTGTTCATCGGTGGCGCTTCGGCGATGGGCGGCGTCGGCCAGGTGATCGGCGCGGTGGTCGGCGGCTTCATCATGGGCGTCATGAACAACGGCATGTCGATCATGGGCGTCAATGTCGATTGGCAGCAGGTGGTCAAAGGCCTGGTGCTGCTCGGCGCCGTCGTCTTCGACGTCTACAACAAGAACAAGGCTTGAGAGGCAACCAGGAGGCATACGGGTCACATCGCGACGCTGCCGGGCGGCGCAAAGAAGTCCCCCCGAGGGACCTGATCCGCGAGCGCAATCCGGACGAAGAATTTCAACCGAGGCGCGGACAGGGTCCGGGCCGCGCAGGGTAGGGTTTGCCGAGAAAGGGCAGGCCAGCCCACAATTCAGAGAGGGTTACCATGCTGATCTCACAAATCCTCGACGACGCCGAGACGATCCGCGTCGTTGCCCGCAACGGCGGCAAGACCCGCGTCATCAACGGCGCCCGCAGCGTCTATTCGCTGGCGATGGAAGCCGCGCGTACCGGCAGCGGGCTTGTCGCCCTGATCGAGCGCAAGGGCTTCGGCGAAACCGTCGACCTCGACGCTGCCTACAAGAAGGGCCGGCTGCTGTCGCCGATCAACCATCCCGATCCGGCGCATCTCCATCTCACCGGCACCGGGCTGACGCATCTCGGCTCCGCCGCGACCCGCGATTCCATGCACAAGAAGCTCAGCACGGACGGCGAGGAACAGCTGACCGATTCCATGAAGATGTTCCGCATGGGGCTTGAGGGCGGCAAGCCGGCGAAGGGCCAGATCGGCGTGCAGCCGGAATGGTTCTACAAGGGCAACGGCACCATGGCGGTGGCGCCCGGGGCGGCGCTTATGTCGCCGGCCTTCGCCCAGGATGCCGGCGAGGAGCCGGAAATCGCCGGTATCTATGTGATCGGCGACGACGGCGCCCCGTTCCGCGTCGGCTTCACGCTGTCTAACGAGTTTTCCGACCATGTCACCGAGCGTGTGAACTATCTCTTCCTTGCCCATTCCAAGCTGCGCAACGCTTCGTTCGGGCCGGAGATCCTGATCGGCGATCTGCCGTCCGATATCCGCGGCGCTTCACGCATCCTGCGCGACGGCAAGCTGCTTTGGGAAAAGCCGTTCCTGTCGGGCGAGGCGAACATGTCGCACACCATTGGCAATCTCGAGCATCACCACTTCAAATACTCGGCCTTCCGCCAGCCGGGCGACGTGCATGTGCACATGTTCGGCACGGCGACGCTGTCCTTTGCCGACGGCATCAGGACCGAGGCCGGTGACGTATTCGAAATCGAGGCGCAGGATTTCGGCCTGCCACTGCGCAACCCGCTTGAAATCGAGCAGCCGGTGAAGGTGGCGGTGAAGGCACTTTGAGCCGGGCGTAGCCCGCAAGTGAGAGGAAGGTCAGCGCGCGGCGCGGAAATGCTTGGACAGTTTCAGGCCCTGTGCCTGATAATTCGAGCCGAGATCAGTGCCGTAGAGCGCCCGCGGCCGTTTCAGCATGTGCTCATAGACCAACCGTCCGACGATCTGGCCGTGGTCGAGGATGAACGGCACTTCGTGGCTGCGTACCTCGAGCACCGCCCGGCTGCCGGCGCCGCCCGACGCCGAATGGCCGAAACCCGGGTCGAAGAAACCGGCATAATGGACGCGGAACTCGCCGACCAGCGGATCGAAGGGCGTCATCTCGGCCGCGTAGAGCGGCGGCACATGCACCGCCTCGCGCGACACCAGAATATAGAATTCGTCCGGATCGAGCACCAGCTCGCCGGCACCGCTCTTGTAGAGCGGCTCCCAGAAATCGACGACCTCCTGCGCGGCGCGCTTGTCGACGTCGACCAGGCCGGTGTGGTGCTTGCCGCGATAGCCGACCAGCCCGTCCTTGTCTCCGTCGAGATCGATCGATAGCGCGATGCCCCCGCCTGAGATGTTGGGTGGTTCGGTGGCGACCAACATTTCGGCGCGGTGCAACTCGTGCAGCTCGTTTTCCGACAAGAGCGCATTGCCGGTGCGGAACCTGATCTGCGACAGCCGCGAGCCGGTCCGCACGACGATCGGGAAAGTGCGCGGGCTGACCTCCAGGTAGAGCGGGCCTTCATAGCCGGCGGCGATCTTGTCGAACTCGTGGCCGCGGTCGGTCATTACCCGAGTGAAGATATCGAGCCGTCCGGTCGAGCTTTTCGGGTTGGCGGAGGCGGAAATATGGGCGGGCAGCGCCAGGCTTTCGAGCAGCGGCACGATGTAGACGCAGCCGGTTTCCAGCACGGCACCTTCGGCGAGGTTGATCTCGTGCAGCTTCAGCCGGTCGAGCTTGTCGGCAACCCTGTGGTCCGGGCCGGGCAAGAAGGAAGCACGCACCCGCCAGGCCTTGTCGCCGAGCCTGAGGTCAAGGCTGGCCGGCTGGATCTGATCGGCATCGAGCGTGCGCGGCGATTTCAGCGCGCCCGTCTGGAACAGCGCGGAAATATCCTGATCGGGAAGAATGCCTGTCTGCCGCAAGGGTCTGGCTCCGTTCGAACGCCGGGCGAGGTCTTGTTCTGTCGCAGGTCCGACCGTGGACGCGTTTGGCACCTGCTTGGTACAACCCTCTTAATCATGCCGGCAATTGACGCAAGCGTGGCGCGGGTCTAAAGCTCGTTATCCCGTGGTGATTTGGCCGGTCGGCTTGCAGCCACGTTAAACAAGTCGCTAAAGGACCGTCGGGCCGCAAGGCCATATGGACCGGTTGCGACTTTCGCGACCGGTTTTTTGTTGTTTGGACCAATTTTGGTGTTTGGATAGAATGATGACCAAGAAGCGCGACTGGAAGCCTCAGACCGCACTCGTGCATGCCGGAACGCTGCGTTCCGGCTTCGGCGAGACCTCCGAGGCGATGTATCTCACCCAAGGCTATGTCTACGAGACGGCGCAAGCGGCGGAGGCCCGCTTCAAGGGCGAGGAGCCGGGCTTCATCTATTCGCGCTATGCCAATCCGACGGTCGACATGTTTGAGAAACGCATGTGCGCGCTGGAAGGAGCCGAAGACGCGCGCGCCACGGCATCCGGCATGGCGGCGGTGACGGCAGCACTGCTGTGCAGCGCCAAGGCGGGCGACCATATCGTGGCGGCGCGCGCGCTGTTCGGCTCCTGCCGCTGGGTGGTCGAGACGCTGGCGCCGAAATACGGCATTGAGGCAACGCTGGTCGACGGCACCGACATCGCCAATTGGGAAAAGGCGGTCAAGCCGAACACCAAACTGTTCTTCCTGGAAAGCCCGACCAATCCTACGCTGGAAGTGATCGACATTGCCGCCGTCGCGGCACTTGCCAATGCGATCGGCGCCAGGCTGATCGTCGACAATGTGTTCGCCACGCCCTTGCAGCAGAAACCCCTGCAGCTCGGCGCCCACATCGTCGTCTATTCGGCCACGAAGCATATTGACGGCCAGGGGCGCTGTCTTGGCGGCATCGTTCTGTCGGACAAGAAATGGATCGACGAGAACCTGCATGACTATTTCCGCCACACCGGCCCAAGCCTCTCGCCCTTCAATGCCTGGACGCTGCTGAAAGGCCTGGAGACGCTGCCGCTACGCGTACGCCAGCAGACGGAAAGTGCCGGCCGCATCGCGGATTTCCTGGCCGAGCGCCCGCAAATCGCCCGTGTCATCTATCCCGGCCGTGCCGATCACCCGCAAGCGGCCGTGGTCAAGAGGCAGATGTCGGGTGGCTCGACGCTGATCTGCATGGATGTGAAGGCCGGCAAGCAGGGGGCCTTTGCCTTCCAGAACGCACTCGACGTCGTGCTCATTTCCAACAATCTCGGCGACGCCAAGAGCCTGATCACCCATCCGGCCACGACGACGCACAAGAACTTGACCGATGAGGCCCGCGCCGAGCTCGGCATCGGACCGGGAACGCTCAGGCTGTCAGTTGGCCTTGAGGACGCCGACGACCTGCTCGAAGACATCGAGCAGGCACTGAGGTTTGCCGGATAAGGGCTGGCCGAACAGAGGCGAGCGGGGACGCGCCGATCAGGCGCCGGACGGGGTCTCTTCCAGCTCCGCGACGGCCTTGGTCTGGATAGTCATCACATTGCCGCGCCAGTCGACGGCGCCGCTCAGCCATCCGCGCGCCCAAATGGCGGGAAGCATCAGGTCTCGCGCCATCATCGCCGGGATGGTGCGCAGCGACAGCTGCCATCCCTTGGCCGAGGCCAAGGCGCATTCCGGCAGGTAGGCCGCAACCAGCACGGCGATGGCGGTTGCCGGCAGGCTGACGCCGGCGTCAGCCGCCGCGATCAGCGCAAGCACCAGCGGCGGCGCCGCGCCGATCAGGATCTCGGGGGCGAAGAACAGCGCGAAGGTGACGCGGCGCAGCCGCGCCCAGCGCGCCTGCCGCGACCAGATCTCGCCAAGCGTGCGCCGGCCGAGCGGCTGTTCGAAGGGCGAGGCGACAAGATTGACCCGCAGTCCGAGCCCGTTGACCAGCTTGGTCGCGGCGGCGTCCTCGGCGATCTCGGCGGCAAGCGCGCGGATGCCGCCATTGGCGTCGAGCATCGGCTTGTTCCACAACATGCTCTTGCCCTGCGCGAAGCCGAGGCCGAGCGCCTCTCCAGCGTACTGCCAGCGTGCCTGCAGCGTGTTGAGAAAGGCGCATTCGACCTCCCCCCAGAAGCCGTCCGGCCGCGAGCCGATCGGCGTCGAGCAGACGAGGCCAGTGCCATGCCGCCATGCCGCCATCAGCTGCTGGACGTAGTCGCTCGGCATAAGCACATTGGAATCGGCAAGGATGACCCAGCGATAATGCGCCGCTTCCCAACCCTTCACGCAATTGTTGAGTTTTGGATTGCCGCTGATGCGGTCGTCACCGACTAGAAGGCGGGCGCGAATAGCTGGAAAGCGCGCCATTGCGGCGGTGATCGGCTTGACCACCGGGTCGTCGGCATGGGCAACGCAGAAGATGAGTTCGTAGCGCGGCCAGTCGAGTGAGAAGGCGCGCTCCAGCGTCTCTTCGGCAAACGGCTCGATGCCGCGTGCCGGGATGACGATCGATACCGGCGGCGCGTTGGCGGGCGGTGCGATCCTGGCTGGTCGCTTCAGCTTCAGCGAAGCTAACAGGATGCTGGCGAGATTTGAAAGAAGGAGGGCTATGGAAAGGAGGGCGGCTGCGAATGTCGGTTCCATCGAGATCTGGTCACTCCAGAAGTGCCGGCCGCATGACGGCCGTTTTCAACAATTCGACAGAACGCTGAGTCGCCCGGCACAAGCCTGCACACCATCATTGTCATGTGTCACTTAAATGACATTGTTTTTCGGCACCTGCGCTCGAGTCGGGCAAGGAGATGACGCGCATCGTTGATCAAACTGCGCTGAGCGTCGAAAGTTCCATCTACATTGCTTTGGAGCAGTTTATGTACAGCGCCGTCACCCGCAACATCGAAGTGCAGGTCAGGCCGTTCTATCTGGAGGATCACTCCGACCCGCCGCAAAACCGCTATGTCTGGGGATATCAGGTGACCATCGACAATCAGTCGGATGAGTTCGTGCAGCTTCTGTCGCGCTACTGGCACATTACCGACGGCACCGGCAAGGTCGAGGAAGTGCGCGGCCCCGGGGTCGTCGGCGAGCAACCCGGACTCAACCCCGGCGACAGCTATCAGTATACGTCTGGATGCCCGCTCTCGACGCCGTCCGGCATCATGGTCGGGCACTACACCATGCGCAACAGGCGGGGCGAGACGTTCGACGTCGCCATCCCCGCCTTCTCGCTCGACTTGCCGGGAATGCGGCGCACCGTCAATTGACGGCCGTCATCCGGCCGCTGCAAACTCCGCCGGGTCGAAGTCATATTGCTTCGAGCAGAATTCGCAGGCGACGTGAATGCTGCCATCCTCGGTGCTGTCCCTGATCTCCTCGGCGGAAAAGCCTTCGAGGATGCCGTGGATCTTCTCCCTCGAGCATGAGCACTGGTCGGCGACCGGCACCCCGCCGAACACGCGGACGCCATGCTCGTGGAAAAGCCGGTAAAGCAGCCGTTCGGCACCGATCGTCGGATCGATCAGCTCGGTCGGTTCAATAGTACCAAGCAGCGCCAGCAGCTCCTGCCAGGAATTGTCGGTCGGGTCGTGGATTTCCTCACGCGGATCGCCGTCGCCACCTGGAAGGTCGGGTACGCGCATGCGCTCCGCCGATTGCGGCAGGAATTGTGCCAGCAGGCCACCGGCCCGCCATTGTTCGCGGGCACCGCCGACGCCGGGCGTCAGAAGCTTGGCAACCGAAAGCCGGAGGTCGGTCGGAATCTGCTCAGACTGGCGGAAATAAGTGCGTGCGGCATCTTCCAGTGTGACGCCGTCGAGCTGGACGATGCCCTGGTAGCGTTGTGTGTGGGCGCCCTGGTCGATGGTCAGCGCCAGGACGCCGCTGCCGAGCAGCGTCTGCGGTGACGTCTCGCCGGCAGAAGTCAAAGCCTGCAGCCGGTCGGCATCGAAGCGGGCATAAGCGCGCAGCGCGTGCGGCGTGGAGAAATCCGCGACCAGCATGTCGACCGGCCCGTCGGTGCGGGTCTGCAGAATGAACTTGCCCTCGAACTTCAGCGAAGTTCCGAGCAATACCGTCAACACACAGGCTTCAGCCAGGAGCCGGGCGACCGGCTCGGGATAGTCGTGGCGGCTGAGAATAGCATCGAGCATCGGCCCGAGCTGGACGGTGCGACCGCGCACGTCGAGCGGGCCGACCTCGAACGGCACGACATGGTCGTCGCCGGCGTAGCCGAATTCGCCGAGCTTGGGTTTATGTTCAGCCAATTGATGAGTTTCCAACATGACAAAGCTCCGGGGCGCGGCGATGCCGCCCTCCGGGGCGCATGCGACGAGACGCGCTCGATTTGCGTGATGCGCCTGAGATAGGCACCACCAACTCCCGGATCAAGGCGGCCCAGATCAAGGCGGCGCAGATCAGGCCGGCCCGGATCACCGCGGCTCGTATCAAGCGCCCAGGCACCAGGCCAGGACCGCCTTCTGGGCATGGAGCCGGTTCTCGGCCTCGTCGAACACCACCGAATGCGGTCCGTCGATGACCTCGTCGGTAACCTCCTCACCGCGATGCGCCGGCAGACAGTGCATGAACAGCGCATCCGGCTTGGCTTTCGCCATCAGTGCCGCATTGACCTGATAGGGCAGGAAGACATTGTGGCCGCGGGCACGGTGCTCCTGGCCCATCGACACCCAGCAGTCGGTGACGATGCAGTCGGCCTCGTGAACGGCCTCCTCGGGCGAACGGGTGAATTTCAGCTTGCCGCCATTGGCTTTCGACCAGTCGACATGCTTCTGGGCCGGTTCGCTGCCCTCGGGCACGGCGACATTCAGCTTGAAATGGAACCGCGCGGATGCCTCCAGCAGCGAATGCAGCACGTTGTTGCCGTCGCCGGTCCAGGCGATCGTTTTACCGGCCACCGGACCGCGGTGC
This sequence comes from Mesorhizobium sp. M1273, assembly GCF_040318195.1. Taxonomy (NCBI): domain Bacteria; kingdom Pseudomonadati; phylum Pseudomonadota; class Alphaproteobacteria; order Hyphomicrobiales; family Phyllobacteriaceae; genus Mesorhizobium; species Mesorhizobium sp. M1273. Next base: position 71,897 of record NZ_JAMYLV010000009.1, read on the forward strand.
TCTTCGAAGGTCATGATGTCGGCCATCAGCTGGCAGGGATGGGTCTCGTCGGTCAGCCCGTTAATGACGGGGACCGTAGCGTTTTCCATCAGTTCCAGCAGCCGGTCATGCGAGGTGGTGCGGATCATGATGGCATCGACGTAGCGCGACAGCACCTTGGCCGTGTCGGCAATGGTCTCCGAGCGGCCAAGCTGCATCTCGGTGCCGGTCAGCATGATCGTCTCGCCACCCAACTGCCGCATACCGACGTCGAACGACACGCGCGTGCGCGTCGACGGCTTGTCGAAGATCATCGCCAGCACCTTGCCTTCGAGCGGCTTGCTGCGTTCGCCGGCCTTGAGCCTTGCCTTTCGCACCGCTGCGTCGTCGAGCATGAAGCGCAGATCGCCTTCGGAAACGGCGGAAAGATCGGTGAAATGGCGAAGGGACATCAGGAATTCCAGGATTACTTCGCAGCGGCAGCGACGATGGCATCTGCCAGGCTCTTGGCGCCGGCACGAATGCGCTCGAGCGCTTCGTGGATCTCGGCGTCGGTGACGGTGAGAGGCGGCAGCAGGCGGATAACGTTGTCGCCGGCCGGAACCGTCAAGAGATGCTGGTCACGCAGTGCCACCGTGACCTTGGTGTTGGGCATCGCGCATTTAAGCCCGAGCATCAGGCCGGTGCCCCTGATGCTTTCGATAACATCCGGAAATTCGTCGGCGACGCCAGCGAGCCCCTGCTTCAACAGCAGTGCCTTGCGCTGGACGTCTTCGAGAAAGCCGTCTTCCAGTACCACGTCGAGCACGGCGTTGCCGACCGCCATTGCCAGCGGATTGCCGCCGAAGGTGGTGCCGTGCACGCCGGCGGTCATGCCGACCGCTGCCTCGTCGGTGGCGAGGCAGGCACCCATCGGGAAGCCGCCGCCGATGCCTTTGGCCACCGCCATGAGGTCGGGGGTGACACCCGCCCACTCATGCGCGAACAGCTTTCCGGTGCGGCCGACGCCGCATTGGACCTCGTCGAAAATCAGGAGCAGTCCGTGCTGATCGCAGAGCTGCCTGAGCCGCTTCAGCGATTGCGTCGGCACTTGCCTGATGCCGCCCTCGCCTTGCACCGGCTCGATCAGGATCGCCGCGGTTTCAGGCGTGATCGCCTTCTCGGTGGCATCCACATCGTCGAAACCGACCTGGTCGAAGCCGTCGACCTTGGGGCCGAAACCTTCCAGATACTTGTACTGGCCGCCGGCGGCGATGGTCGCCAGGGTGCGGCCGTGGAAGGCGCCTTCGAAGGTGATTGTGCGGTAGCGCTCGGGATGGCCCTTGACGAAGTGGTAGCGCCGCGCCGTCTTGATGGCGCATTCGAGCGCCTCTGCGCCGGAATTGGTGAAGAACACCTTGTCGGCAAAGCTTGCGTCGGCCAGCCGCTCGCCGAGCCGGCTCTGTCCCGGAATCTCGTACAGATTAGAGACGTGCCAGAGCTTGGCGGCCTGCTCGGTGAGGGCCGCGACCAGATGCGGATGGCTGTAGCCCAACGAATTCACGGCGATGCCGCCGGCGAAATCGAGATATCGCTCGCCCTTGTCGGTGACCAGCCAGGTGCCTTCACCGTGGTCGAAAGCCAGGGGTGCGCGAACAAAGGTCTCGAAAAGCGCCGAACCGCTCATTATATGCGTCTCCGGAACCGGAAAAATCAAAAAGCCGCCAAAGCGGCGGCCCTTGTGGCTTATCGTGTTTTTCGGCCGTGAAGTCAACGAAAAGGTCGCGCAAGGTCGCGCGGCAAGCCCCCCAGCATAACGCCGGCTCCTAAGCGACCGGGCAAGTTGGGGAAAACCGAAAAAACCGATTCGTGTTGGCCTTGGGACTCTTGTCACCGAGTCAGCGCATAAGGTAATTGTAGCAGAGAAATAACTAGATTTCGTGCGGCGGACCTAATCACCCGATATATGTGGTGTCTGCCCGGCAGAAGCCGGGTCGGGAATGGATTCCGATTGCCGCACGTTTCAGCAGGAGCGCGGTCTCATGAACTGGACTGACGAGCGAGTCGAACTTCTCAGAAAATTGTGGTCGGAGGGCCTCAGCGCCAGCCAGATCGCCGCACAGCTTGGCGGGGTCAGCCGCAATGCGGTCATCGGCAAAGTGCACCGGCTGAAACTGTCCGGTCGCGGACGCACGACCGCCTCACCGGCACGCCAGAAGAAGACGGTGCAGGGATCGACGATCCAGAAATCGGTGTCCCGGGCAGCAAGCGCCACGCGCCATGCCACCACCTCGATGTCGATCGGTGCGACCGCGCTCAAGGCGCAGTTCGATGCCGAACCGGTGGCGCGCCACTATATCCGCCCGGTCGAGAACGTCGTCGTGCCGATCTCGCGGCATCTGCAACTTGTCGAACTCAACGAGCGCACTTGCAAATGGCCGAACGGCGATCCGCTTTCGGAAGACTTCCATTTCTGCGGCAACGACGCCGCCGAAACCGGCCCCTACTGCAAGTACCACGCCCGCGTGGCGTTCCAGCCGGCATCGGAGCGGCGGCGGAGCAGATAGTTAGGGGAATAGGGGAGTAAGGCAGTACGGCAGTAGGTGAATTGTAGAGAAGCGCGCTCCCGAAGCGATAGCCTACTGCCCTACTGCCCTACTGCCCTACTGCCCTACTGCCCTACTGCCCTACTGCCCTACTGCCCTACTGCCCTACTGCCCTACTGCCCTCGCTTCAAAGCCACCCATTCTTGCGAAACCGCCAGTAAAGAAACGTGCAGATCAGGGCAATTGCCGCCAGGACGGCCGGGTAGCCATATTCCATCCTCAGTTCCGGCATGTCGCTGAAATTCATGCCGTAAATGCCGGCGAATGCCGTCGGCACGGCCAAGATTGCGGCCCATGAGGCAAGCTTCTTGGAGATCGCCGTCTCCTGGCTTTGACCGACCAGAAGGCTCGCCTCGAAGGCGAAGGCGAGAACCTCACGCAGGCTGTCGATCTTTTCCTGGACAGTGCGGATGTGGTCGGTGACGTCGCGAAACAGCGGGTGCATGGCTGTGTGGATTTGCGGCAGATCGGCGCTGGTGAGCCGCCGGCAGACCTCCACCAGCGGCAGGGCCGCATTACGCAGGCGCAAGAGATCGCGGCGCAGCATGTAAAGCCGTTCGATATCGGAGCCGGTCATCGGTTTCAGCAGAACCTTGTCCTCGATCGCCTCGACCTCGTTTTCGATCTGCTCAAGCACCGGCATATAGTTGTCGACGATGAAATCGAGAATGGCGTAGAGGACGAAATCCTCGCCCTTGGCAAGGGAATGCGGGCAGCTTTCCCAATGCTGGCGAACGGCGGCGTAGGAGGTCGACGGGCCATGCCTGACGCTGACGATGTAGCCCGCGCCGACGAACAGATGCGTCTCGCCGAAGGTGACGCGGCTGTCGATCAGCTGCGCCGTGCGGGCAACGATGAACAGGGCATCACCATATTGCTCGATCTTCGGTCGCTGGTGCGGATGCTCGGCGTCCTCGATCGCCAGCTCATGCAGATGGAATTGCGCCTGGACGCGCAGCAACAAATTGCGGTCGGGCTCCAGCAGTCCGATCCAGACCACGTGGCCCGGCTTCCCGGCCCATTCGCCGGCTTCCTCGATCGGAATGTCGGCGATGCGCCGCCCAGCCGTATAGACGCCGCAAGCGATTATACCGGACATCGGCGGCGCAGGAGCAAACTCGCGGACATATTCCATCGCAGCCTCCTGAAGGCGGGGCCTTCATCGCGGAACTGAGAAGTCGGCGCGTCGAAAGCTTAGCGCAATTTTCTGTCGGGTGGCGAATCCGAAATTCGCATCAGTGCTGAGAGAACTCACTTCGCTGGTTGGGTTGCGGGAAGAATAATCTTGTCCGTCTTATCGCCCTTCGGACGATCGGCCGGCATCTGATCGCCGGTGACGATATAGTAGATCGTCTCGGCGATGTTGGTGGCGTGGTCGCCGATGCGCTCGATGTTCTTGGCGCAAAACAGGAGATGTGTGCAGGGGGTGATGTTGCGTGGGTCTTCCATCATGTAGGTCAGCAATTCGCGAAACAGAGAGGTGTACATGGCGTCGATCTGGTCGTCGCGGTCGCGCACGAAACCGATTTTCTCCACCGACCGCGACGCATAGACGTCGAGTACTTCCTTGAGCTGGGTCAGTGCCAGATTGGCCAAAGCCTCGAGGCCGCGGAACAGACTGTTCGGCTGGCGCCCGTCTGCGACGGCAACCACCCGCTTGGCGACGTTCTTGCCGAGGTCGCCTACCCGTTCGAGGTCAGCCGAGATGCGGATCGCGCCGACGATTTCGCGCAGATCCGTCGCCATCGGCTGGCGTTTGGCGATGATGATGATCGCCTTGTCGTCGATCTCGCGCTGTCCCTCATCCAGAACCAGGTCGTCCCGAATGACTTTCTGGGCAAGCCCCGGATCAGCATTGACCAGCGCCGCGACGGCCTGCTCGACCATGCGCTCGGCATGCCCGCCCATCGCCGCGATGCGCTTCGACAGATATTTCAGCTCCTCGTCATAGGCGCTGACGATATGCACGGACTGCATGGACGAAATGCCTTCCCGGGATCTCGTGGTTGAGTCGTTCCCTCGAATCCCCGCTGATACGCTAGCCGGATGACAGAAAAAAGAAACGGCCCATTATGTGCTAGAGATAGTACTACGCTAGCGAGCCGGCAAATGGACCGTGAACGCCGCACCCTTGCCGACCTCCGACCTGATGGAGAGTCTGGCGTTGTGGCGGGTCAGGATATGCTTGACGATGGACAGGCCAAGGCCGGTGCCCTTCTGGGTTCGGCTGTTCTCGACGTCGACACGGTAGAAGCGCTCGGTGATGCGCGGGATGTGCTCTTCGGGGATGCCGGGGCCGAAATCCCTGATGGTGACGTCGATGCCCGGTTCGGGATCGCTGTCGCTGCGTATGATCGACACCACGACACGTCCGCCCGACTGACCATATTTGCAGGCGTTTTCCAGCAGGTTTTCGAAGACCTGGAAAAGCTCGTCCCGATCGCCGGCCACGTCGAGCGGCCCTTCCGCGAAATCACGCTCGATGACGACGCCGTTTTCCTTTGCGAGCGGCCCAAGCGAATCGATGACGCTGTCGATGGCCTGGCGCAGATCGACCTCGGTTCCCGGCTTGAGATAGGGCTTCATCTCCAGGCGCGACAGCGACAGAAGGTCGTCGATGAGGCGCGCCATGCGGCTGGTCTGGTTCTGCATGATCTGCAGGAACTGCTCGCGCGCCGCGGGGTCGTTGCGGGCCGGCCCGCGCAGCGTCTCGATGAAGCCGGCGATCGAGGCGAGAGGCGTGCGCAGCTCGTGGCTGGCATTGGCAATGAAGTCGGCACGCATTCTGTCGATCCGGCGCGCCTCACTCTGGTCCTTGAACACCAGCACGTAGAGATCCGTGGCATGGCCGACTGAAGACGCGCTCACCCGATAGGCTCGTTCGACCGGCAGCTTTTCTATGTAGTCGACGCTGTCCGAAGCGACGTTGCCCGCCAAGATGCTATCCAGCAAGGCCTGCATTTCCGGCGCGCGGAATTTCAGCGACAGCGACATGCCGGGGGCAATCCCACCGAAGGCGGCAAAGGCAGCGGCGTTGGCGTGGACGATGGCGGCGGAGCGATCGAAAATGATCAGCGGATCGGCAACCGCCGCCGCGAGATATTCGCCGGAAAGTTGTTGCACGCCCGACTCGATGGCCGCGGCATTTTCGGTCGATTGGCGGGCGATGCCGGCCGGCAGCATCGCAGCGGCAACCAGCACGGCGCCAGCCAGCAGCACCACATAGCCAGACATGCCGGCAAAACCATAGACCATCAGAACCGCAACGAGACCGGCCGCCAGCAGCCAGCGGCTGTTCCACAGCCGCATGGCGACGGTTTGCGCCCTGCCTCTCCGCTCTGTGCCGATGTCGGCCATTTGCGCTCCGTCTGCGGCCACTTCAAGAACTTCTTGCTGGACCGGCGCTAGAGCGCAGTGCGTCCAATTGGGCGCACAAAGGACGCTCTACCTCTTTATCTGCTGCATCGTTCTTTCCGAAAATCGATTCCGATTTTCGGGCCGATGCAGTAAGGCTCCCAATAGCACGAGTCCGGAAGCTGGAAAGGTTCGCCTCGATGAAAAACGCCAACGAAAGCCCCGCCGCACCCTCATCGGGGCCGCTGAAGATCATGATCGACGGCAAGGAGAGGGCGTTCGACATCGAGGCCCCCGCGCTTCCCGACTGGGTCGAGGACCGCAAGCTCACTGCCGGCGGTTACCCTTACGACAAGAAGATGAAGAGCGAGGAGTATGACGAGAGGCTAGAGAAGCTGCAGATCGAGCTGGTCAAGGCGCAGGCGTGGCTGCAGTCGACAGGCAGGCGGGTAATGTCGCTGTTCGAGGGGCGCGACGCTGCCGGCAAGGGCGGCACGATCTTCGTTTTGCGCCAGTATCTGAATCCTCGCACGGCGCGCAACGTGGCGCTGACCAAGCCAACGCCCACCGAGCTTGGACAATGGTACTTCCAGCGCTACGTCGACCACTTCCCGACGTCGGGCGAATTCGTCACCTTCGACCGCTCCTGGTATAACCGCGCCGGCGTTGAACCGGTGATGGGATTCTGCACGCCCGAGCAGCACGAGCAATTTCTGGACGAGGTTCCGCATTTCGAGCGGATGATTCGCAACGAGGGCATACATTTCTTCAAATTCTGGCTGAACATCGGCCGGGAAACGCAGCTCGAGCGATTCCACGACCGCCGCTGGAGCCCGCTGAAGAGCTGGAAGTTTTCGCCAATCGACATCGCCGGCATCAGCAAATGGGACGAATACACCAAAGCGCGCGACCTGATGGTCGAGCGCACGCACAAGGAGTTCGCGCCCTGGATCATTGTGCGGGCGAACGACAAACGGCGCGCGCGGCTGGCCGTCATGCAGCGCATTCTCCTTTCGCTTCCCTATGACGGCCGCGACCTCGACGTCATCGGCAAGGAGGACAAGAAGATCATCGGCGAAGGGCCGACTTTCCTCGAAAAATAAGCTCACCTCATCGATACGCGGCTCTCATGCCGCCAGCCGGGCAATCCGCTGCAGTCGCTTCAGCGTGGTGTCGTCCTGCAGCGCCTGCTGGAAAAGCGAGATCTCCTGATCGATACGGTCGCAGAGCGCGCCGGTGTCGCCCCTAAGCAGGTCGCGCGTCTGTAGCAGCGCCGCGACAGGCTTCTTGGCGAGTTGCCTGGCTCTTGCCAACGTGGCTTCCTCGACGCTGCCGTCCGTCACAATCTCGCCGACAAGGCCCAGTGCCCTGGCATCTTCGGCGGCGAGCGTGTCGCCCAGGCAGAAGAAGCGGAACGCCCCGGCATAGCCGAGCTTCTGCGGCGCCAGAATGCTGGTCGCCGCGTCCGGCACCAGGCCGAAATCGACGAACGGCACCCGAAACGTGCTCTTGCTCGAGGCGATCACCATGTCGCAGTGGAACAGGATGGTGCAACCGACGCCGACGGCGTCGCCGTCGACACAGGCAAGGACCGGTTTCGGAAACGTCGCCAGCGTGCGGAACATATCGGTGACGGCGGCGATCAGTCGCCGATGTTTGGTGGCGTCGAGAAATTCGGAGAAATCGGCACCGAGGCAGAAGCACCCGGCCAAGCCGCGCAGGACCACTACGCGGACGTCGTCGTCGACAGCGGCTTCGTGGAATGTCCTGGCCAGGCTTTCATAGGCCCGCCTGTCCAGCACCGGGCGGCCGTCACCCGACGATACCGTGACGATCAGCGTGTGATTGCGGAATTCTGCTTTTGAGTGAACGTTCATGGCCTCTCTCCAATCTCACGAGGCGCGTCTCTGTCCGAGCATGTCCGGATACCCTCTGGCCAGCACCGGCGCAAAGTGGTTGCGGCGCGAACGCACCACGTCGAGCGTGTGCTCGTTGAAGGTGAGCAGTGTGGCAACCACCTGCTGGTTGCCATAGGTACGCTGGTAACCGAGCGGCGTTGCCAGGAAATGCAGCTGCAGCGCGCGAAGCACCCACATCGGCTCGAATTCGATGATCACCTGGTTGACGTTGCGCTTCAGACCCCACTCGACGAAGCCGGCGATCAGCTCGGTGCCGACCGTCGACACGCCGCGCCGACCGTCGCGGAATCCCGGCGCAACCGCATAGCGGGTCAGTTCATAGACATTCGGGCCCGACGGTGGGGTTCCCTCATAAAGGTCCGCCAGCACATCGGTTAGAAGATGGGCCCGGGTTGTCGGCAACATCCGCTGATAACCGGCGAGCTCGCCATTGCGGATGACGATCTGGTGCACTGCCTCGTCGTGGTCGAATTGATCGATCTCGAGGCCATCAGGGCGCTGCAGATCGGTCCATCCCATCTCTTCGACGAAAACTCTGTAACGCAAACGATGAACTGCCTCCCAGAGGTCGGGCCGTTCCATCAATTCCTGGGTTGTGAGGGAAAAAAGCATTTGCCGTCTCCTAGTTTCAATAGGAAGATACGGCCGTGCTTTCCCAAAAAAATTACGCGATCACGCAAGCAAGAATTTCTAGGCCGGCGCGGCCGACCTAGTTAATATAGCCGCGCCTTATCGCTTCCGCGACGGCCTGGACCCGGTTGACGGCACCGAGTTTGCTTTTGGCGTTAAGAAGGTGTTTCTCTGACGTGTGTTCCGAAATGCCGAGAATTTGTGAAATCTCCCATTCGGACTTGCCAACAGCAGCCCATTGCAGGCATTCGCGCTCACGCGGCGTTAATTCGACATGATCGATGGTTTTGCCCGCCATGGTGTGGAGCTGCATTGCGCGGCCAATCGCATAAGTCGAGACCAGCGACACCAACCCGAACTCGGCGCTCGACAATTCGACAGCCTCGCCGCCTAGCGACACCATGACGATCTGGCCATCGAGCGTGATTAGCGGGAAGGCCAACCCGTCGCGCAGCTTGAATTCCCCGGCATCGCCCATCACCTCGCCGCCGCTCTTGCCGATGCGGATGCCCTGAGATGCTTCCCGCCACTGGAATGGCGCTTGAAGCTGCTTCATGTGGCTGACGACGGGGTCGTGATCGACGTAGTTGCGCGCGACGTAGCGCTCAAGCCATTCAGCCGGCCAGTCGCAGAGCAGCACATGGTCCTTTTGCTGGTTTCTCGGCGTGCCAGGTTGCGGAACCGTCCCGGCCATCAGCGCCGTCAGCCCGAACCCGCTTGTTACCCCCAACAGCTTCTCGCAGACGGCGGCGGCTGTGCCGGCGTGCTGCAACTGATCTATCAACTCCAGCGTACGATCGAAATGACCCATCGCAACATCTACCCCATGTTGCCTTCCGCTCTTGAGGCCAATGGCAGTGATCAACCCGCACCACGCCATCAACCCCGGACTGCAAAGCTGCCTCCCCCGTGCGTCCTACTGCTCCTCTTCAGCCGGCATCACGCAGTCACTTGCAAACTCACTAAACAATATCCCTAAATTGCAATGATGAAACCAAAAACCGTCGCACCTGTGTTTTTTTCGTACAAAAACCTGTGTTATTTCGTACGAAAGCCGGGGCAAGACCGAACGGAGTCGTCGCGTGGCGTTTCGGCGCATATCCATTTCATTGATCTCGATATTGATCGGAGCGCAATCGCTTGCGGCTGCTGCGCTCGCCGCGGAGCCGCAGGTGCCCGTGTTCTGGGACGCCAAGGAGCGGCTGCCAAAGCCGGACCTTTCGATGCTGCCGCGGCTGCGATTCCTGACCACCACGGATTTCCCGCCGTTCAATTTCCTCGATGGGGCAGGCCGGCTGTCGGGCTTCCATGTCGACCTGGCGCGCGCCATCTGCGCCGAGCTCGGCGTTGCCGAAAAATGCCAGATCCAGGCGCTGCCCTGGGCCGAGCTCGAAGGTGCGCTCGGGAAAGGCGAGGGCGAAGCGATCATTGCCGGCATCGCCGCGACGCCGGAGTCGCGGTCGAAATACGCATTTTCACGCTCCTACCTGCAATTTCCGGCCCGCTTCATCATGCTGAAGACACAGGCGCTGACCGAACCAATGTTCGACAAGCTGCGCAGCAAGCGTGTCGGCGTGATCGCCGGCTCCGCGCACGAGCGGGTGCTGCGCGATTATTTCGGCGACGTCCAAATCGTCCCGTTCGCAAAGCCGGAGGAGCTTTATGGCGAGCTGAAAGCCGGCAAGATCGACGCCGCCTTCGGCGACGGCATGCGTTTCGCCTTCTGGCTCGGCGGTTCGGATGCAGCGGGCTGCTGCCGCTTTGCCGGCGGCCCCTATCTGGCGCCCGAATATCTCGGCTCAGGCATGGCAATCGCCACCAGGGCCGACGATCCGGCACTGGCCGCCGCTTTCGACTACGCGCTGCAGGAAATCTCGGTGAAAGGCACGTTCGCCGAGTTCTATCTGCGCTATTTTCCCGTCAGTTTTTTCTGAGCTTGGCCGCCGGCTCAGGTCAGCGTGCGAAGGCGGGCCTTGGCGGCTCGCGCAATGGCGGCGACCGTCAGCGCATCGAGGTCGAGTTCCCGGCGGACGAGCTGCAGAACGCGTACCTCCTCCAGGCGCATTTCGAGATCGACAGCTGCGACCTCGAAGGCGGCGGCATAGGCGGTGTCACGCAGGCGTTCGGGCAGCGCCTCGGCGACGCGCGCCAGGACGCCCTCCAGCCCATCCTTTTCATGCAGCATTTTCTGGCAGGCCTGGGCGACCTCGACCAGCCGCTCCTGGTTGAAATCCTCAAACACCGGCCAGGATCGAACGACGTCGCCGATCCGCGCCAGTTCGACGTCGGTCATGTCGCGGTCTGACGCCGAGGTGATGACCATCAGGTAGATCATGGCTTCGTGTGGCGACAATGGCATTTACAACTCCTTGAGATGGTCCCGAAGTTAGGAACGAGGGACCGGCGCCGCAAGGAAAAACAGCCGCGATCGTTGGCGCTCCGATCACGCCTTGGAAGTTGATCCATCCTGACTATCGGGACGGGGGCTTCTTGCCTGATCACGGTCCTGCCCGAAAACCGGGTTCCACTTTTCGGGATCATGGTCTAGAGCATGCGGCTGCCGGCATCGATGCTGGCAACGTTGCAGGAATAGCATCATGGCCGAACAACAGCCGATCGATCTCAGCCCGGAAGTCCTCGCCGCCGCCGCCGAAAGCAAGGCGTGGCCATTCGAGGAAGCGAAAAAGATCGCCGCCCGCTACGCGAGCAGCGGCTACCCGGAAACGGTGCTGTTCGAGACCGGCTACGGCCCGTCCGGCCTGCCGCACATCGGCACGTTCGGCGAGGTGGCGCGCACATCTATGGTGCGCCACGCCTTCCGCGTGCTGACTGAAGACAAGGTCAAGACGCGGCTGCTGTGCTTCTCCGACGACATGGACGGATTGCGCAAGGTGCCTGACAATGTGCCTAACAAGGACATGCTGCGCGCCTACCTCGGCAAGCCGCTGACCAGGATACCGGACCCGTTCTCCAATGAGTATCCGTCCTTCGGCGCCGCCAATAACGCACGGCTGCGCACTTTCCTCGACCGTTTCGGCTTCGATTACGAATTCGCTTCCTCGACCGACTATTATACTTCCGGCCGCTTCGACGCGACGCTGCTCAAGATGCTCGAGCGCTTCGATAAGGTGATGGCAATTATGCTGCCGTCGCTGCGCGAGGAGCGGGCGCTGAGCTATTCGCCCTTCCTGCCGATCCATCCCAAGACCGGCATCGTCATGCAAGTCGCGATCGACGAGCGCAAGCTCGACGCCGGCACCATCGTGTGGCGCGACCCGGACACCGGCGAGCGCTTCGAGACGCCGGTGACCGGCGGTCATGCCAAGCTGCAATGGAAGCCAGATTGGGCGATGCGGTGGGCAGCACTCGGCGTCGATTACGAGATGTCCGGCAAGGATCTGATCGATTCCGTCAAGCTCGCCGGGCAGATTTGCCGCGCGCTCGATGCTCCGGCACCGGAGGGCTTCAATTACGAGCTGTTCCTCGATGAGAACGGCCAGAAGATCTCGAAGTCGAAGGGCAATGGGCTGACCATTGACGAGTGGCTGACTTACGCGCCGACCGAGAGCCTTAGCCTTTATATGTTCCAGCGCCCGCGAACCGCGAAGAAGCTCTATTTCGACGTCATCCCGAAGGCGGTAGACGAATATTACACGTTCCTCTCTGCCTATCAGAGGCAGGACTGGAAGGAGCGGCTGGGCAATCCGGTCTGGCACATGCATGACGGCAATCCCCCGGCAGTCGACCTGCCGGTTCCGTTCTCGCTGCTGCTCAACCTGGTCAGCGCCTCGAATGCGCAGAACAGGGACGTGCTGTGGGGTTTCATTTCGCGCCACGCGCCGGGTGTGACGCCGACAACCCATCCCGAGCTCGACCGGCTGGCCGAATATGCCATCCGCTATTTCGACGATTTCGTGAAGCCGGCGAAAGTGTACCGTGCTGCCGACGCGGTCGAGCGCGAGGCGCTGACCAAGCTTTCGGTAGCGCTCGCCGCGCTGCCGGCTGATGCCGACAGCGAGGCAATCCAGAACGCTGCCCTCAATGTTGCGCGCAAGATCGAGCGCTACCAGGACCATTCCAAGCAGAGCCCGGAGGGCGGACCCGGTGTCTCCGTCGCCTTCTTCCAGATGATCTATCAGGTGCTGATAGGTCAGGAACGCGGACCGCGCTTCGGCTCCTTCGCCGCGCTCTACGGCATCGCCGAAACGCGCGAGCTCATTCAGCGGGCGCTGGCTGGTCAACTGGCGGCATGAGGACGCCGTCTTGCTCCTCCAGGATCGAGCTAGGCGCTACAGGCGCGGATCGCGACGCAGCAGCCGGGAGCGGCGGCAGGCCTGAAACGCTCGGCGCCGGCCCGAAGACGCCTTTTTTTGCTGCACGCGCCTTCTCGCCGGCTTCTGCGTAAGGGCCGCCCTTGGCGGCGCGCGCCCAGCCATTTTCGACCAGCCATTGGCCGATATCCTGATTGCCGATCCGGCACTCGGCGGCGATCAGATCACGACCGCCTTCGGGCGGCACGGCACAGACCACCGCACGACTGCGGAGAAAGGCGCGGAAGGCCGTTCGCGCCCGAATGCCGCAATTCCAGGACTCGCCGCCGTCGGTGCAAGTCTCCTCCTGCTTGACGATGTCGATACCGGAAACCGCAATCGAATAGCCCTTTGCTTCGATGACCCCGGCGGCCGACGCGACGGGCTGGAATAGTTTCGTGCCTTTCCAGTCGTCAGGCATTTTCGTTTTTGGCGGCTTGGGCGGTGCGGCCAATGCCAGATCGCTCAACGGGGCGCGCGGCTCTATCCGTTCAAGCTCGTTGGAACCGGGCTGCGGCGGCACCACGATTTCTGGATCGATTGCCCTCGAATGCGCCGCCTGCTTGGCCGGAACTGGTTTCGGGATGGCCGACGTAGCCGGCGCGGCGGGCTGAGGTTCAGCGCCGACCTGGATTTGCTCCCAGGGGCCGCCGCCTTCGCTCTGGACGGCGCGGCCGCCGGCGACAATTGCCGTGGCCATCGCCGGGATCGCCAGAACAGCCAAGGCAAGGTGAGGCAGACGCACCGGCCCCGCGCCTACTGGCTTGCCCAGACAATCCGCGCCACCCATTCGATATTGTGCATGGGGATGTCGCGGTCCGGGTGATCGGGATTGAGGGAGACCAGCGCGATCGACCTCGGTGTCTGGCGGTCGAGCACCTTGGCCATCACCTCGCCGGCATTGGTCTTGACGACGACGCGATCACCCTTTCGTATGGTAGCCCCTGGCTCGACGATCAGGACATCGCCATTGCGATAGAGCGGCAGCATGGAATCGCCCTGGACCTTCAAGGCATAGGAGGTTTCGGTTGCCCGTGCCGGAAGCTCGATAAGGTCCCATCCCTGCCCCGCTGGGAACCCGGCGTCGTCGAAGAAGCCACCGGCGCCCGCCTGGGCGAAGCCGAGCAGCGGCACCGACGATCTCTGCACGGGTAGTGCGCCGGAATTACCCCGACCCTCGACCAGCCCCGCAAATTCGTCCAGCGAGGCGCCGGTCGCCTCAATGATCTTGGCCAGCGATTCGGTCGACGGCCAGCGCGGCCGTCCATCTGAGGACAGCCGCTTCGATTTGTTGAAGGCGGTCGAGTCGAGGCCAGCGCGCTTGGCCAGTCCAGAGGCCGAAAGCGAATAACGCTCGGCAAGAGCGTCGATGGCGGCCCAAACGCGGTCGTGCGAGAGCACCTTGCTCTTCCTTCGAAACAGGAAAAAATACCTTCCCTGTTCTACCCCTTGGCCGCCATCTTGTCCACCGCCGAAGACGGCGTCAGGCCGCCTCCTTGGCCTCGTCCCTGGTATAGGGATCGAAGCGCTCGTAGAAGGTCTCGCCCTTCTCGGCCATATCAAGCAGCAGCTTCGGCGCCTTGAACTCGGTGCCGTATTTCTTCTGCAGGCGCTTGGCGAGTTTGACGAATTTCTTAGCGCCGATGCCGTCGATGTAGGACAGTGCACCGCCTGTATAGGGCGCGAAGCCGAAGGCCAGGATCGAGCCGACATCGGCCTCGCGTGGGTCGGTAACGATGCCCTCTTCCATCACCCGTACCGCCTCAAGCGCGATGGTGACCAGCAGCCGCTGCTTCAGTTCCTCATAATCCACCTGCTCCGGCGCCAGCTGCGGGTAGAGATCCCTGAGGTCTGGCCACAGCTTCTTCTTGGCCGGTTTTGCCGGATAGTCATAGAAGCCCTTGCTGTTCTTGCGGCCCAAGCGACCATGCGTGTCGACCATCGTGTTGATCAGCGCCATCTGCTTCGGATCGACCGCCTTGTCGCCGAGGTCGCGCATGGTCTGCTTCATGATCTTCTGGGCAAGGTCGATCGCAGTCTCGTCGGTCAACGCCAGAGGACCGACCGGCATGCCGGCGGCCTTGGCCGCGTTTTCGATCATCGGCGCCGGAACACCTTCGATCAGCATCTTGTAGGCTTCCGACATGTAGCGCAGCACGCAGCGATTGACATAGAAGCCGCGCGTATCGTTGACGACGATCGGCGTCTTCTTGATGGCGCGGACGAAGTCGATCGCGGTGGCCAGCGCCTTGTCGCCGGTCTTCTTGCCGAGGATGATCTCGACCAGCATCATCTTGTCGACCGGCGAGAAGAAATGAATGCCGATGAAATTCTTTGGCCGCGCCGAATTCCTGGCCAGCGATGTGATCGGTATGGTCGACGTATTCGAGGCGAAGATCGCCGACTGCTTGAGCACAGCCTCGGCCTGTTCGGTGGCATCCTTCTTGACGGCCGAGTCCTCGAACACCGCCTCGACCACAAGATCGCAGCCGGCAAGATCCGCGTAATCGGCCGTCGGCGTGATCAGCGACAGCAACCGATCCTTGTCCTGCGGCTTGGCACGGCCCTTTTTCACCTGATCCGAGATAAGGGTCTCGGAATGCGCCTTGCCCTTGGCGGCGGACTCCATGTCACGGTCGAGCAGCACCACCGGAATGCCGGCCTTGGCCGTCACATAGGCAATGCCAGCGCCCATGAAGCCGGCGCCGAGTACGCCGATCTTCTTGAACTTCGTTTCCGGCACACCGGCCGGGCGGCGCGCGCCCTTGTTCAGTTCCTGGAGCGACACGAACAGCGAACGGATCATCGCTGCCGCTTCCCTGGTCTGCATAATCTCGGTGAAATAGCGTTGCTCGATCCGCAGGGCGGTGTCGAACGGCACCAACAAGCCCTCGTAAACGCATTTCAGGATGGCGGCAGCGGCGGGATAATTGCCATAGGTCTCGCGGCGCAGAATGGCGATGGCCGGGGGCCACAGATTGGCACCGGCCACCGAATAGATCGGGGCGCCGGGCAGCTTGAAGCCCTTTTCATCCCATGGCGCCACCGGTTTCAAGCCGTTCTTGATCATCGCCTTGGCGGTTTCGACCAGCTTGTCCGGCTCGGCAATCTCATGGATCAGGCCCATCGACTTGGCCTTCTGAGGCAACAGCGTCTGGCCGGACGTCAGCATTTGCAGCGCCTGCTGCTGGTCGGTCAGCCGTGGCACGCGCTGGGTGCCGCCGGCGCCCGGAAAAATGCCGATCTTCACTTCGGGAAGCGCCATCCTCACTTTGTCTGAATCGGCCGCGACACGGCCATGGCAGGCGAGCGACAATTCGAACGCGCCGCCCATGCATGTGCCGTTGATCGCCGAAACCCATGGCTTTCCCGAAGTTTCCAGCTTACGGAACAGGCCGTTCATGGTGCCCGCATTGTCGAACAGGGCCTTGGTCGCCTTCTCCGGGTCCTTCGCCTTGTCGGCGGCGAAGGTCGCCAGCATCTTCTGCAGCATGGTGATATCGGCGCCGCCCGAGAACGTATCCTTGCCGGAGGTGATCACCGCGCCCTTTATCGCTGCATCGCTCGCCACTTTGTCGACGATGGTATTCAGTTCGAGCACCACCTCCTCGGTGAAGACGTTCATCGAACGGTCCGGCATGTCCCAGGTGACCAGCGCAATGCCGTCGGCGTCGATGTCGAGGGTGAAATTGGTGTAGCTCATCATCTCTCTCCGTCAGACGCGTTCGATGATCGTTGCGGTGCCCATGCCGGCGCCGATGCAAAGCGTCACCAGCGCGGTGTTGAGGTCGCGGCGTTCCAATTCGTCCAGTACCGTACCGAAGATCATCGCACCGGTGGCGCCGAGCGGATGGCCCATGGCGATGGCACCACCATTGACGTTGATCCGATCATGCGGAATGTCGAATGCCTGCATATAGCGCAGCACCACCGAAGCGAAGGCCTCGTTGAGCTCGAACAGGTCGATGTCCGACAACTTCATCTTCGCCCGCTTCAACAGCTTCTCGGTGACGTCGACGGGGCCGGTCAGCATCAGCACCGGTTCGGAGCCGATGTTGGCGAACGCACGGATGCGTGCGCGCGGCTTGAGGCCGAGCGTCTTTCCCGCCTTTTTCGAGCCGAGCAGCACGGCCGCCGCGCCATCGACGATGCCGGAGGAATTGCCGGCATGGTGGACGTGGTTGACCTGTTCCACCTCGGGATGCTTCTGCACGGCGACGGCGTCGAAGCCGCCCATTTCGCCCGGCATGACAAAGGACGGATTGAGTGCGGCTAGCGACTGCATGTCGGTCGAGGGCCGCATATGTTCGTCGTGGTCGAGGATGGTCAGGCCGTTCTGGTCCTTGACCGAGATCACCGAATTCTTGAACCGGCCCTCGCCCCACGCATTGGCAGCACGCTTCTGGCTTTCGACCGCGTAGGCATCGACGTCGTCGCGCGAAAACCCGTATTTGGTGGCGATCAGATCGGCCGAGATGCCTTGCGGCACGAACCAGCCGGGCAGGCCGACCGACGGGTCCATGAACCAGGCGCCGCCGGAGGCGCCCATGCCGACGCGCGACATCGATTCAACGCCACCGGCAATGACGATCTCGTCGGCGCCTTGCGCGATCTTGGCGGCGCCGAAATTGATGGCGTCGAGGCCCGAGGCGCAGAAACGCGATATCTGCATGCCAGGCGCCTTGGTGTCGTAGCCGGCCTCGAAAGCAGCAGCACGTGGCATGACCGCACCCGCCTCGCCAACCGGATCGACACAGCCGAAGATGATGTCGTCGACGGTACCGGTGTCCAGCCCGTTGCGGTCGCGGATGGCCTCGAGCACCTTGGCGCCGAGCCGCACCGCCGGCACTTCGTGCAGAGAGCCATCCTTCTTGCCCCTGCCGCGCGGCGTGCGCACGGCATCATAGACATAAGCTTCGGCCATTTTCCTGCTCCTTGGGTTTGCCGAAAAGTCGCTCAGAGCGAGCGCCCGATCAGCAATTTCATGATCTCGTTGGTGCCCCCGTAGATGCGCTGGACGCGGGCGTCGCGAAACATGCGCGCAATCGGATATTCATTCATGTAGCCATAGCCGCCATGCAATTGAAGGCATTCGTCGACGACTTTTCCTTGCAGGTCTGACAGCCAGTATTTGGCCATCGAAGCCGTCACCGGGTCGAGGCCGCCGTTAACGTGGCGGGCAACGCAGTCATTATAGAAGACGCGGCCGATGGTCGCCTCGGTCTTCAATTCGGCAAGCTTGAACTGGGTGTTCTGGAATTCGATGATGGCCTTGCCGAAGGCCTTGCGCTCCTTGACGTAGTCGATGGTAAGCGCCAGAGCCCGCTCGACCATGGCAATAGCAGTGGTGCCGATCTGCAGCCGCTCCTGCGGCAATTGTTGCATCAACTGGACGAAGCCCAGGCCTTCGTCGTTGCCGAGCAGGTTCGAGGTCGGCACACGTACGTCGTTGAAGAACAGTTCCGACGTGTCGTTGGCCTTGAGGCCGATCTTGTCGAGGTTGCGGCCGCGCTCGAAACCCTCCACCTCGTCGGTCTCGACGACGATCAGCGAGATGCCCTTGGCGCCCTTCTCAGGATCGGTCTTGGCAACGACGATGATGAAATTGGCGAGCTGGCCGTTGGTGATAAAGGTCTTCGAGCCGTTGAGCTTGTACCGGTTGCCGTCCTTTTCGGCGCGCGTCTTGACGCCTTGAAGGTCGGAGCCCGCACCCGGCTCGGTCATGGCGATGGCGCCGATCAGCTCGCCGGTCGCCAGCCTCGGCAGCCACTTCTTCTTCTGCTCCTCCGAGCCGTAGTGGAGGATATAGGGGGCAACGATCGAATTGTGCAGGCCAATGCCGAACCCGTCGACGCCGACATGGCCGATCGCCTCGATGATGGCGCTCTCATGCGCGAAGGTGCCGCCCGATCCGCCATATTCCTCCGGCATCGAGGCGCAGAGCAGGCCGGCAGCACCCGCCTTCAGCCAGCTCTCGCGGTCGACCATTTCGTTCTTCTCGAATTCGTCGTAACGCGGCGCGATCTCTTCCGACATGAAGCGGTGCGCCATGTCGTAAAGCATGCCGACCTCGTCCGCCGCCCAGGCGGGCTTGGGAAGGCCAAGGATTTCGGCGGGGTGGGTCATGGTTTCTCCCTCGCGCCGACGTTCCCCTCCCCCTCGAGGGGAGGGTGGCCGCGAAGCGGCCGGGTGGGGTCGCCGATGACTTGCTCGACCTTATCTTTTACAACCTGCGCCATGTGCCACGGCATTGCGATCATTTTCCTCCAAGGCATGCATCAGAATGAAGGTCGGCGCACTGCACGCAGGACCCCTCCCGGCCCTTCGGGCCACCCTCCCCTCGAGGGGAGAGGAACGCCGAAGCTAGAACGCTTCCGCCGGCAGTGCCATCAATGTGTCGGCACCGCTGGAGATGCGGGCAAGATGCGCCGACGTCTCCGGCATGATCCGCTCTATGAAGAAGCGCGCCGTCACCAGCTTGTGGTCGTAGAAAGACGAAGCGCCGTCGGCGCCATTCGCCAATTTCGCTGCGGCCACCCTGGCCATCTGCGCCCACATATAGCCCAGCGCCACCAGGCCGAAGAGATGCATGTAATCGGTCGAGGCGGCACCGGCGTTATCGGGCTTGGCCATGCCGTTCTGCACCAGCCACATCGTCGCCGTCTGCAGATCGTTGAGGCCCTTCTTCAGCGCCTTGGTGAAGGGCGCCATCGTCTCGTCGGTGCGGTTTTCCTCGCAGAACTCTCCGACTTCCTTAAAGAAAGCCTGGACCGCGCGGCCGCCATTCAAGGCCAGCTTGCGGCCGACGAGATCGAGCGCCTGGATGCCGTTGGCACCCTCATAGATCATGGCTATGCGGGCATCGCGGACGAACTGGCTCATGCCGTGTTCTTCTATATAGCCGTGGCCGCCGAACACCTGCTGCGCCATTACCGCGTGATCGAAACCCTTGTCGGTGAGCACGCCCTTGACCACCGGCGTCATCAGGCCGGTATAGTCGTCTGCGACCTGGCGATCTTTGTCGTCACCGGAGCGGTGAGCGATGTCGGACTTGATTGCCGTCCACAGCGCCAGCGCGCGCCCGGCCTCGTTGAACGCCTTCATGGTCATCAGGCTGCGGCGGATGTCCGGATGGACAATGATCGGATCGGCCTTCCTGTCCGGCGCCTTCGGTCCTGACAGCGAGCGGCCCTGCAGACGGTCCTTGGCGTAGGAAACCGCATTCTGATAGGCGACCTCCGATAGCGAGAGGCCCTGCAGGCCGACGCCAAGCCGCGCCTCATTCATCATGGTGAACATTGCTTTCAGCCCGCCATTGGCCTCGCCGAGCAGCGTGCCTTCAGCGTCGTCGTAATTCATGACGCAGGTCGAGTTGCCATGGATACCCATCTTCTGCTCGATCGAGCCACAGGAGACGGTGTTCTTCTCGTCCGGATTGCCTGAGGCATCGAGCTTGAGCTTCGGCACGATGAACAGCGAGATGCCCTTCACGCCATCCGGCGCGCCCTCGATACGGGCCAGCACCAGATGGACGATATTGTCCGACATGTCATGCTCGCCGGCAGAGATGAAGATCTTCTGACCGGAGATCCTGTAGGTGCCGTCGCCATTTGGGACGGCCTTGGTGCGCAGCAAGCCAAGATCGGTTCCGCAGTGTGGCTCGGTCAGGTTCATGGTGCCGGTCCAGGCGCCCTCGACCAGCTTCGGCAACCATGTTGCCTTCTGCTCTTTGGTGCCATGGGTGATGATCGCAGCGATCGCGCCTTGCGTCAGGCCGGCATACATCATCAGCGACATATTGGCCGACACCATGTATTCGGCAACCGCAGTGTGCACCGCGTAGGGCAAGCCTTGCCCGCCAAACTCGACAGGTGCCGCGAGCCCCATCCAGCCGCCTTCGCGATACTGGTCGAAAGCTTCCTTGAAGCCTTTCGGCGTCGTTACCGAACCGTCGTCATGGCGCATGCAGCCTTCCACGTCGCCAACGCGGTTCAGCGGCTGCATCACGTTTTCGGCGAGCTTCGCGCCCTCGGCAAGGATGGCCTCGAGCACATCCGGTGTGGCGTCGGAAAATCCGGGAAGATTGGAATAACGCTGATATCCCAGCACTTCGTTCAGCACGAACAGCGTGTCCCGGACCGGCGCTCTGTAGATCGGCATGCGTTTCCTCCACCATGCGGTCTTGGCCCCGAAATCAGCCCCAGCATATGAGGATGGCAGACGGACCAACGTTGTGGTCGAGATAACAAATATTGACGTTTGCGTAAACGTCAATTCTGCGCTGCGGCAAATTTTCTCCCGCGCGCCAGGACGACAAACGACAAAGCACGGCAAACGACGAAGAACCGCGCAGCGAAAGCCGCGCGGCTCCTATTCGTCACAAATCGAAAGCTTAGTTTAGCTCGCCACACTGGCCTGCGGCGTCGAGCGCTCGATCAGCATTTGCCGGACGGTCGACATCGAAGCACTCAGTTCGCTGATGGCATCGTCGATCAGCGCCCGCTGCTTCTGCAGGCGGGCAAGCTGCTTCTCCGACTTGTCGAGCGCCAGCCGCAATTGCTTGGTGTTGGAGCCGTTCGGATCGTAGAGGTCCATCATCTGCTTGACGTCACGCAGCGAGAACCCGACCTTGCGGCCAAGCAGGATCAGCTTCAGCCGGGCCCTGTCGCGGCGTGTATAAAGACGGGTCGAGCCGTCGCGCTGCGGGTTGAGCAGACCCTTGTCCTCATAGAAACGCAGCGTACGCAGCGTCACTCCGTATTTCTTGGCCATTTCGCCGATGCGGACAAGCTCTTCACCGGCTTCGCTCGACATATCGTTGGTGTTGGCCGCGGCTTGGCCGGGCGAAATAAGTTTCATGGTCACTGGCTTTCCCCGTCTGGTGGCGTCGCGGTCGCCGACCTTGCGTCGCCTGAGTGAAAGCGGGGGCGTGCTTCCACTCGTGGTTTCAACAAACAAATCGCAAACGGCGTAATCCGCTCATTTACGTTTACGTCAATTCTATATCGATAGCCGCCTCAGCACGCAAGAGTGTTCTGGTCTTGCAACTTTATGCCGCAGCACCAGCGGACAACCTAAAAGGTCGTCGCCGATTTCGGGAGCGATCATGCGGCTGATCAAAATTCTACAACGTCTTTTGCGCGTCCAAAAAAGACACCCGGCGCCGTCGGCAGCCAGCCGACAAAGTTGCAACTTCTTAAGCTTGGTTAACGCGTTGTTTACCACGTTGGGGCGAAATGTGCGCATGTCGGTTACCCGTGTCTATCCTGTACTGAATTTTTCACGGTTTTTCGGAGCGCGGATGAGACCGGGAAGCTCGTCTTCCACTGCAACAAGCCAAGCAGTCGCCTTCGTCCCGGCAGGACTTTGGGAACCTGGTGAGAGCCAGCAATTCTGAAACGGGCGCATTAATGAACAGCAAGCGGTCCTACCTCGATACACTCAACGCTGGCAGGCAACGCCGGCCGCACACGACGCTTGAAGAGCTCAACCGCTCCCTGGAAACTCTGGAGCAGCGGCTGGAGCGGACGCGCGAGGAGACGGCAAGCCACGCCGATCCGCGCCGACCAGCGGCAGAACCACGCTATCCCAGCGCCCAACCCTATGGCCAGCAGCGCCGGTATGAGGATCCACGCGCGCAGGGGCCGAAAGGTCCAGCAGCGGCTTTCGACCAGAATTACCAGGCGATCGCCTGCGATATCGACCGGGTGCGGGGCCAGGAGGACGGCGTCGCCCTAGCCGGCAAGATCGCCGGGGAATTGCGCGGCCTGCGCGAAGAGTTGCGCCAGCAGATGACCTCCGGCATGCAACGCGAGTTCGAGGTACTGCGGAAGAATATTGAGCGAGCCTTCCAGTCAAATGGCGGCGGCAAAGGCAGCGCCGAACTCAGCGTCGAATTCGAGCGGCTTTCCGGCGCCATCCAGACACTGGCCGAAAAAAGCGACGACAGAAGCGTCAATATGCTGCGGCTCGAGCTTGAGCAGGTCAAAGCCGCGCTCGATACGCTAGCGCGCGAGGAGAGCGTGCAGGCGGTCGGACGCCGCTGGGACGATTTCGACCGCCGCTGGAACGCTTTCGAGGATCGCGTCGAGGCCGATCAGCGCAAGCGTTCCGATGCACCCGGCCTGTCGGCGCTGACGGAGCGGCTCGAACAGATCAGCAATGCCGTCAGCAATCTGCCGGAATCGCTGTCGCTGCGCTCGCTCGAGGAAAAGGTCCGCACGCTTGCCGGAGCGGTCGACCATTTCGCCCGCCAGCAGGACAATCGCGGCGGCGACACATTCAGTCAGATCGACGAGCGGCTCGACGAGATTTCCCGCGCGATCGTCGCCTCGACGGTTGCCGCGCAAGCCAATTCGTTCGACCCCGAGCCCTTCGAACGCATCGAGAAGCGGATCGATTCACTGGCCCAGCAAATCGAAGAAGTGTCGCAGGATCGTCCGGGTCGGGAGGTCATCGACCGTCTCAACACATTGTCGAGCCGCGTGGATGAACTGGCCGGCCGAGCCAATCTGCCGGAACAGGCGATGGAGCGCCTTGGCAGGCAAGTCGCGCTTATTGCCGACAAGATCGACCACGCACCTGCCATGCCCGACGCCGACTACATCTTCCAGGGGCTCGAGCAGCGCTTCGACGTGCTGTCCAGCATGATGGAACGTCGCCAGGGCGACGCAATCGAACAAGGCAACATGCTGTTTCGCGACCTTGAGCGCCGGTTGGACGAGGTCGCCGACAGGCTGGACCAGCGCATGCCGCAGGTCGATAGCGCCGGCATCATGGATGCCATCGACGCCCGCTTCACCGCGCTGGCCAAGCGGATTGAGACGCGCGTTCCAGATCCCGCCAACGAGGCGGCGATCCGTGGCCTGGAGAGCCGGCTCGAAGACATCTCAAGCCGGCTGGATTCGTCCGCGGCACAGGTCGCCAGCATCGACCCGGCGTTGATCCGCAGCCTTGAAGCGCAGGTCGCCGGCCTGACGGCGCATCTTTCCAAGCCCGGCACGCCGCTGCCGGAATTCGACGACATCAGCCCGCGTCTCAACGAAATCGAGAAGTCGCTGGCCGGAACCCGCGATTCCGTCCTCGGCGCGGCGCGCGAGGCGGCTGAGAGCGCCGTCCGCTCACTGGCCGGATCAAGCGCCAACACGGCGGCCGTTACCGGCCTCGCCCAGGACCTGAAGACGCTCGAGGCACTGACGCGGCGTTCGGACGAGCGCAATTCGAGAACGTTCGAGGCTATCCACGATACGCTGCTCAAGATCGTTGACAGGCTTGGTTCATTGGAGACGGGCGAACCGGCAAGCGCTGAGTTGAGCAAGCGTTTCGGCCGGCCATCCAAGATCTCGGTACAGGACGCACCGTCGATGGACCTCGACCAGCCGCTGCCGTTGACGGGCAGCATGGCCGATCTCGACGGCCGCGCCGCGGCGCTCGTCCGCGACGAGCCAGGTCCGCGTACGCCAGCCGAGGCCGCCGCCGCCGCAGCCCTGGCGGCTCTCGGTTCAGACACGACGCGTGAAAAATCCGAGCAAGGCGGCGGCAGGAAATCGATGTTAGGCGGGCTGGCGCGCGCCTTGAAGGGCAAGAAGGACGCCGAGATGCCGCCGCTTGCAGCCTCGGCGCAGAGCGCCGAGATACCGAGCGTCGATCTCGACGAGCCCCTCGACCCCAAGCTCGCCAACCGGCCACTGGAACCCGGCTCCGGCGCACCCGACCTCAGCGCCATCATGAAGCGCGTGCGCGACGAGCGCGGGCAGCCGACCCGGGAAGGCGGCGCTGAGGCGGCAAAATCGGACTTCATTGCGGCAGCCAGACGGGCTGCGCAAGCGGCGGCTGCCGAGGCGGACGCCCTCAAGCGCCAGTCGACGATGAAAGGCCCGGTCAAGGCACTCAGGATCGGCGACCTGCTCAAGGCGCGGCGCAAGCCGATCCTGATGGGGGCAATCGCCATCATGCTGGCGCTTGCCGGCCTGCAACTGGGCAAAGCCTTCTTCTCCGACCCGGTCGAAGTTACCAACAATGAGGCGGCACCGGCCGTGGCCGTACAGCCGGTGGAAACCAATTTGGCCAGCGTTGCCGGCGAGCCGAAGGCGGACGCGCAGACGACACCACAGGAGAGCGCGCCGTCGCCCACCGTCAGGCAGGCAGAGCCATCCGCATCGATGACCAAGGACGACACGGCGGCGCAAACCGGCCCCGCTACACCGGCAGCCGAGACATCGACGGCGCCCTCGGCTTCCGCGGAGTCCGCTGACCTGGCGGCGCAAGACACCGCGGCCGCAGTGCCCACGCCGGCAGCGGCGACGGCCAGCGACGCCGAGCCAATGGCTGCCGCGCCTGCTATAGCCACCGCTGCGACGCAGGACACGACCGGCACGGTGCCACCGGCGGATGCTGCCGCGGCAGGCGTTGCCAAGATCGACGTTCCGGCCGATGCCGGTCCGGCCGCCCTGCGCGATGCAGCGGCGGGCGGCGACGCCAAGGCGCTGTTCGAGATCGGCTCGCGCTACGCCGAGTCTCGCGGCGTCAAAGAAGACATGGCGGCGGCGACCAAATGGTATGAGAAAGCTGCCGAACTCGGTTTCGCGCCGGCAGAATACCGCATCGGCAATTTCTACGAGAAGGGCATCGGCGTCGCACGCGACATCAAGAAAGCGAAAACCTGGTACCAGCTTGCCGCAACGCAGGGCAATGCCAGCGCGATGCACAATCTTGCCGTGCTGTTTGCGATGGCGGCGGATGGCGTGACTGACAATGAATCGGCAGCGCGCTGGTTCCAGGCGGCGGCGGATCTCGGTGTCAAGGATAGCCAGTTCAATCTCGGCATCCTCGCGGCGAAGGGCGTCGGCATGAAGCAGAACCTCGAGGAGAGCTACAAATGGTTCGCACTCGTCGCCAAGACCGGCGACAAGGATGCGGCGGCCAAGCGCGACGAGATCGCCAAGGCACTGAGGCCCGAGCAGCTGGAGCGTGCGCGGGCCGCGGCTGAACTGTGGAAGGCCAAGCCGCTCGATCCAACCGCCAATTCGGCCGACGTTCCTGAATCGTGGCAGGACGGCACACCGCAGACGACCGCCGGCATCGACATGAAGAAAGCGGTCCAGAACATCCAGCGCATTCTCAACAAGAACGGCTACGAGGCCGGCAATCCCGACGGGATGATGGGCCAGAAAACCAAGAACGCGATCATGGCCTTCCAGGCCGACAACGATATGAAGGCAACCGGCGCGATCGACGAAAAGCTGGTCAAGGCGCTGCTTGCGCGTAAATAACGGCGGATGCGTCGTTTCCGCGACGCCCTTGCCACAGATTTGCCTGTTAACTGATTGAGTTGTTTTTTGTTTCGGCGGTGCGGCGAAGTTTGACTTCACGGCCCGGCCGGCGCAAGAACGAGATAGCCTTCTGACGCAAAATGCCCGCAACGGTTGCATTCGCCAGGAGGCAAACTGATCGAGACTGACGGGTGGGCATCTATCTCCCGATCGCGGAAATTTCCGTCAACATCTTCGTGCTGCTGGCCATGGGTGCGGCGGTGGGTTTCCTGTCGGGCATGTTCGGCGTGGGCGGCGGCTTTCTCATTACGCCGCTGCTGATCTTCTACAACATACCGCCGGCAATCGCGGTCGCCACCGGCGCCAACCAGGTCATCGCTTCCTCCTTCTCCGGCGCCCTGTCGCACATGAAGCGCGGCACGCTCGACTTCAAGCTTGGCGGCGTGCTTTTAGCCGGCGGCATCGTCGGCTCGACTGGTGGTATCTATGTCTTTGCGCTCCTGCGCCGGCTCGGCCAGCTCGACCTGTTCATCTCGCTGCTCTACGTCGTGCTGCTCGGCACCGTCGGCGGACTGATGCTGGTCGAGAGCGTCAATGCGCTGCGCGCCACTCGCAGCGGCGCCGCACCGGTGTTGAAGAAGTCCGGCCAGCATAATTGGATCCACCGCCTGCCGCTGAAGATGCGGTTCAGGGCCTCGAAGCTCTTCGTCAGCGTCATTCCGGTGCTTGGGCTGGGTGCGGCGATTGGCTTCCTGTCCTCGATCATGGGCGTCGGCGGCGGCTTCATCATGGTGCCGGCCCTGATCTACCTTTTGAAAGTGCCGACCAACGTCGTCATCGGCACCTCGCTGTTCCAGATCATCTTCACCTCGGCTTACACCACGCTGGTCCACGCCACCACCAACCAGACGGTCGACGTCATGCTCGCCTTCCTGTTGATGGCAGGCGGCGTCGCCGGCGCGCAATATGGCGCCAAGGCTGGTCAGAGGCTGCGGGGCGAGCAACTCAGGGCGCTGCTGGCGCTGCTCGTGCTGGCGGTAGCCATCCGGCTTGCCATCGATCTTTTCGTCACGCCGCCCAATCTCTATTCTCTGTCCGGCGTGGGCCTGAGCTGATGGCCGGCCTAAGGACGCTCGCGGCCGCCGCCTTGCTGTCGCTGCTGGCTGCTGCGCCACCGGCGAAGGCGCAGGCGCCACTAACCGAAAACATCCAGATCGGCCTTTCCACCGACAATGTCTCGATTACCGCCGGCTTTTCCGGCGCCGACCTGACCATTTTCGGCTCACTGGAAAATGCCGATCCGCTTGTCGCGCGGCAAGGGCGCTACGACGTGATCGTCGTGCTGGAAGGCCCGGCTCGGCCGGTCGTCGTGCGCCGCAAGGACCGGGTGCTCGGCGTCTGGGTCAATCTGGAGTCGGAGACCTTCAAAAACGTACCTGTCTCCTATTCGGTGGCGACGACGCGGCCGCTGCAGGACGTCACCGATCCGAACAGCTACAAGCAGCTGTCGCTTGGCGCCTCCAACCTCTATTTGCAGCCGGCCGACGCGGAGGACAGCCCGGCGACAATCGAGGAGTTCACCGCCGCGCTGCGCGAACGCAAGGCGGCGACCGGCCTCTACAGCGAGAATGTCGGCGGTGTGCAGTTCCTGTCGCAGAACCTGTTCCGCGCCACCGTCAGGCTCGCCCCAAACGTTCCGGTCGGCACCCATAAGGCCCGCGCCTTCCTGTTCAAGAGCGGCTTGTTCATCAAGGAAAGCTCCGCCCAGCTCGAAATCCGCAAGTCCGGTTTCGAACAGTCGATCTTCCGCGTCGCGCACGACTATTCCTTCCTCTACGGTGTCTTTGCCGTATCGCTGGCCATGCTGACCGGCTGGCTCGGACGACTGGTGTTCAGGAAAGACTGAACTCTCGTAAAAGTGGTTTCCCTTTCCGAGGGTATGGGTTAGACCGCGACCCCCGGCCCGACCGGATACGAGCTGCTGCTCCCCAAATCAGAACTACAGGAACGCACGATGCGACCAGCATTTGCCGGTATCGACTGCGGCACTTCGAATTCCACCGTGAGCGTGGTCAGGAACGGGCAGCCGCGGCTGGTGGCGTTGGAAGACGGCCAGGTCACGCTGCCCAGTGCGGTATTCTTCAATTTCGAGGAGAACCGCACCTATTTCGGGCGACGCGCCCTTGCCAACTATACGGACAGTATCGAAGGCCGCCTGATGCGCTCGTTGAAGAGTGTGCTCGGCAGCTCGCTTGCCCACGAAAAGACGCGCATCAAGGCGCGCTCGATCGGCTTCATGGAGATTGTCGGCCTGTTCGTCGGCCATCTGAAAAAGAAGCTGGAAGAAGAAGCCCATGACGCGGTCGACAGCGTCGTGCTGGGACGGCCCGTGCAGTTCGTCGACGACGATGCCGAGGCCGACGCCAAGGCGGAGCACGAACTCGAAAACGCCGCTCGTGCCCACGGCTTCAAGCAGATCGCCTTCCAGTTCGAACCGATTGCCGCGGCACTCGACTACGAACAAAAGGTGACGCGCGAGGAACTGGCGCTGATCGTCGACATGGGCGGCGGCACGTCCGACTTCTCAATCGTGCGGGTCTCGCCCGAGCGCGCCCGCTCGCTTGACCGCAAGGACGACATCCTGGCCAGCCGCGGCATCCACATCGGCGGCACCGACTTCGACCGGCTGCTGAGCATCGCCCATGTGATGCCGCAGCTCGGCCATCTCTCACCGACCAAGGATGGCAAACGTAATCTGCCGGCGAGCTACTTCATCGACCTGGCGACGTGGCAGCGCATCAACCTGGTCTATACCGCGAGGGCGATGACGCATCTGCGCCAGATCCGCTACGAGGCGGAGCACGCAGACCTGGTCGACCGCTTCATCCACATCATCGAGCATCGTTACGGCCACGCGCTGGCGGCGCTGGTCGAAAAGGCCAAGATCGAGCTGACGGACCGATCGTCGGCCGATGTCGAGGTCGCGCTGCCCGAGGTGAGGTTCACGGCAGAAATCACGCGCAAGGGTCTCGAAGCCATCATAGCCAGGGACATTGAGCGTGTTGCGGCTACGGTCGAGCAGACCATCCGCGACGCACAGGTGAAGGCCTCGGACATCACCGCGGTGTTCCTGACCGGCGGATCGACCGCGATCCCGCTGGCCAGGCAGCAGATCCTGGCGCTGGTGCCGCAGGCGTCGGTAATCGAAGGCGATGTGTTCGGCTCGGTCGGGCTTGGGCTGGCGCTCGACGCGCAGCGGAAGTTCGGCTGATCGGCTTAAAGCGGCGCGAATCTCTCAGCTTTGCCGCCAAGATGCGCCTTGAGCGCCATCTGGGCCAGGCTTGGCTGCCGGTCGCGATGCGTGATCATGGCAAATTCGCGCTTCGGCAGATCGACCGGCACGGAACGCAGACTGCCTTCGGCGACCGCGCGCGCGACGACGAGTTCCGAAATGATGCTGGCGCCGGCGCCGGCCTCGACTGCCTGGCGAATAGCCTCATTGCTCGGCAATACCAGGAATATCTGCAGGTCCGCGAACGAAATCCCGTCGCGTCGGGCAAGGTCCTCCAGCACCTCGCGCGTGCCCGACCCGCCTTCGCGAATGATCCAGCGAAGCCCGCCAAGGTCGGGATGTCCAGGCGAAACTTCTGCGATCTCAGGGTGCGAGCGCGCCACGACCAGCATCATGCGATCGATATCGACCTTGGCACGGCGCAAAATGTCGGATTCGGTGCGCCCCTCGACCAGGCCAAAATCGGCTGCGCCATCAAGTACATTGGTCTCGACCTGCCTGGTGTTGCCAATGCTCACGCTCAGCCTGACGGCAGGATAGGCTTCGTGGAAAGAGGCGAGCCGGCGCGGCAGCCAATAACTGGCGATAGTCTGGCTGGCAGCGATCGAGAGACTGCCTGATATCGTCTGCGCGACATGCTCCAGCACATTGTGGGCGGCCGCAGTCCGCTCGAGGACCGCCTTGGCCTCGGGCAAGAATCGGCGTCCGGTCTCGGCGAGCTCGATATTGCGGCCCACTCGGTTGAACAACTGGACGCCGTGCTGCTGTTCGAGCGAGCGGATGGCGGCGGATGCGGCCGACTGTGAGATGCCCAGCAACTCGGCCGCTTTGGTCATGTGCGCCCGTTCGGCGACGGCGACGAAGATCCGCAACTGGTCCAGGGTCATTCCGACACTAAGAAGCAAATCCGATTGGAATTACAAGAGCAAGTTGTTAGACGGATCGGTCGCTTTTGTTCTAAATTTTGACCCGAAATTGGAAAAAAGTCGCGCCAGAGCAGTCGAGGGTAGAGTTGGTGGGGCGGTTCAAATCCGTGTTTGCGCACTGGACCCGCAGCCTGCGGCGGCGGCTCTTGGGTGAACGCTATCGGCCGGAAGAGCATTACATGCGCGGCCCCGGCCCGAAGACGAGAGCCAAGGTCGCGGAGCGCAAGAGCATCACCGGATCATGACCAACAACCTGCTGCGCGGAGCCAATTCGGCACCATCACAACGGCCGCTTGCCGATACGCGCGCGCCCGCTGAAGGCGACGGCGTCGATACGTCGCCCGATGTCTCCGACAGCATCGCCAAGACGACTTGCTACATGTGCGCCTGCCGCTGCGGCATCGACGTCCATGTCAAGGACGGCAAGGTCCGCTACATCAACGGCAACAAGGATCACCCGGTCAACCGCGGTGTGCTGTGCGGCAAGGGCAGCGCCGGCATCATGCAGCATTACAGCCCGGCCCGGCTGAAGAAGCCGCTACTGCGCACCGGCCCGCGCGGCTCGGGTGAGTTCCGCGAAATCGAGTGGGAGGAAGCCTTGTCGATCGCGACAGAACGGCTTTCGAACATCCGCCGAACCGATCCGAAGAAACTTGCCTTCTTCACCGGGCGCGACCAGTCGCAATCGCTGACCGGCTGGTGGGCGAGCCAGTTCGGCACGCCGAACTTCGCGGCCCATGGCGGTTTCTGCTCGGTGAACATGGCAGCCGGCGGCCTCTACACGATTGGCGGCTCGTTCTGGGAGTTCGGCGAGCCCGACTGGGACAACACCAAGTATTTTATGCTGTTCGGGGTTGCCGAAGACCATGATTCCAATCCGATCAAGATCGGCCTCGGCAAGCTCAAAGCGCGCGGCGCCAAGGTGGTTTCAATCAATCCCTGCCGCAGCGGCTATAATGCAATTGCCGACGACTGGATCGGCATCCGGCCCGGCACCGACGGCCTGTTCGTGTTCGCCCTCATCCATGAATTGCTGAAGGCTGGCCGCATCGATCTCGAGTACCTCTTGCGCTACACCAATGCCCACATCCTGGTCGTTCAGGAGCCTGGAGCTGTCGATGACGGGCTGTTCATGCGCAATGGCGACGGCAATCCGCAGGCTTGGGATAGGGTGGCGAAGATGCCTGTCAATGCCAGCGATGCCGACGCGAAGCCCGCATTGACTGGCAGCTTTCTCGTCGACGGCCGCCGCTGCGTGCCGGTCTTCCAACTCGTCGCCGACCGTTATCTGGACGAGAGCTATTCACCGGACGCCGTCGCTGACCGGTGCGGCATCTCCGCCGACACCATCCGACGCATTGCCGCAGAACTCGCCCATGTCGCCTTCGAACAGCAAATCGAATTGCCGGTGGCCTGGACGGACTGGGCCGGCCGCCGGCACGAGACCATCAAGGGCCGCCCGGTGTCGATGCATGCGATGCGCGGCATCTCGGCCCATTCGAACGGATTTCACACTTGCCGGGCCATTCATCTGCTTCAGGTGCTTCTCGGCACGGTGGACGTGCCGGGCGGCTTCCGCTTCAAGCCTCCCTATCCGCGGTCCGCGCCGCCGGGTCCAAAGCCCGCCGGCAAGAATGTGAAGCCGATGACACCACTCGAAGGCATGCCGCTCGGCTTCGTCTGCGGGCCGGAAGACCTGCTAATCGACGGAGGCGGCAAACCGATCCGTATCGACAAGGCCTACTCCTGGGATGCGCCGCTGGCCGCACACGGGCTCATGCACACGGTTATCCGCAACGCCTGGGTCGGCGATCCCTACAAGATCGACACTCTGTTTATGTACATGTCCAACATGGCCTGGAACTCGTCGATGAATACGGTCGAGACGATGGCGATGCTGACCGATATCGATGCGTCGGGCGAGTACAAGATCCCGTTCATCATCTATTCCGACGCTTATTATGCCGAGACCGTGCCTTTTGCCGATCTGGTGCTGCCGGACACCACCTATCTCGAGCGTCATGACTGTATCAGTCTGCTCGACCGGCCGATCAGCCATGCCGACGGTCCGGGCGACGCCATCCGCCATCCGGTCGTCGAGCCGGACCGCGACGTCAGGCCGTTCCAGACGGTGCTGATCGAACTCGGCGCGCGGCTCGGTCTGCCCGGCTTCGTTCATGACGACGGCTGCGCCAAATACCGCGACTATGCCGACTACATCGTCAATCACGAGCGCACGCCAGGTGTCGGTCCGCTCGCCGGCTGGCGCGGCAAGGACGGGGCCTCGGTCGGCAAGGGCGAGGTCAATCCCGACCAGTTGCAGCGCTACATAGATAATGGCGGCTTCTGGCACCAGGATTTCGCCGCCGATCAGCGCTACTACAAGATGGCCAACCGCTCGTATCTCGAATTGGCTGAGAGCATGGGCTTCATGCCGAAGGCCGAGCCGATCGTCTTCCAACTCTATTCGGAGCCGATGCAGCGCTTTCGCCTTGCGGCGCGCGGCCATGGCGGGGTGCTGCCGCCGGAGGCGGAGCGCAGCCGCATCGAGACCTATATGGATCCGCTGCCGTTCTGGTATGCGCCCTTCGAAGAGGCTGCGGTCGACAGCCAAGCCTATCCGCTGCACGCGCTGACGCAGCGGCCGATGCACATGTACCATTCCTGGGGCGGGCAGAATGCCTGGCTAAGGCAGATCACCAGCCAGAACCGACTGTTCGTGCACTACCGGACGGCAGCCGGCCTCAGCCTTGTCGACGACGATTGGGTTTGGATCGAGAGCATCAACGGCAAGGTCAAGGGGCAGATCAAGCTGGCCGACGGCGTCAACGCCGATACGGTGTGGACCTGGAACGCGATCGGCAAACGGCGCGGCAGCTGGGGGCTCAAGGACGACGCGGCCGAATCCAATCGCGGCTTCCTGCTCAACCACATCATCGGCGACCAGACCTCCGCCGATGCCAACGGCAAACGCTATTCGAATTCCGACCCGGTAACGGGCCAGGCCGCATGGTTCGACCTGCGCGTGCGCATCGTCAAATGCGCGCCCGAGGAAGCGGGCTTCACCGAACCGCAGTTCGAGCGGTTCCGCCAGCTGCCGGACTCTGAGCTCTCGCCCGACAAGCTCAGTTTCGGCGCCGAGTTCCGCATGAAAAGAGAAGCCGCCGAATGACTTGCCTTCCCGCCCATACCGACAAGAAGCTCGGCCTTGTCGTCGATCTCGACACCTGCGTCGGCTGCCAGGCCTGCGTTACCGCCTGCAAAGAATGGAACACCGGCGGCCATATGGCGCCGCTAACCGACATCGACCCCTATGGCGGCAATGTCGACGGCGTCTGGTTCAACCGCGTGCACAGTTATGAGCACATGACCGAGATGGGTGGGCGCTCGGTCAATTTCCCACGCTCCTGCCTGCACTGCGAAACGCCGGCGTGCGTCACGGTCTGCCCGACCGGCGCCTCCTACAAGCGGGCGTCGGATGGCATCGTGCTGGTCGACGAGGACAAATGCATCGGCTGCAAATTGTGCAGCTGGGCCTGCCCCTATGGCGCGCGCGAGTTCGACACCGATGTCGGCGTGATGAAGAAATGCACGTTGTGCGTCGACCGCATCTACAACGACAATCTGGCGGAAGAAGATCGCGTGCCGGCCTGCGTCGCTGCTTGCCCGACCAGCGCGCGGCATTTTGGCGATCTGGGCGATCCGGCATCCGCTATCTCGCAACTGGTGGCCGAGCGTGGCGGTGTCGATCTGATGCCGGAAATGGGCTATAAGCCGACCAACAAATATCTGCCGCCACGTGCCCACACCACCCGCGCCGCATCGGTGCCGGCGCCAGCGCTTGAAGCGGTGCGGGCCGAAGGCGGCTTTCTCGGCTGGGTCGACCGCATGCTCTCGAACTGACCCGTGCCTTCATGCATCCAGCCTTCTCCGTCGTCTTTTTCACCACGGCCACGGGCGCCGGTTACGGCCTGCTCGCGCTGCTTGGCGTGCTCGCTGGACAGGGCTTTATCCCGCCCGATTTCTGGCTTGGCCTCACCGGCATGGGGCTGGCGCTTGGCCTGATCTCGACAGGCCTGCTGTCGTCGGCCGGCCATCTCGGCCGGCCCGAACGCGCCTGGCGTGCCTTCTCGCAATGGCGTAGCTCATGGCTGTCGCGCGAAGGTGTTGCCTCGGTCGCCACCTTCGTGCCGGCGGGACTGTTCGGTATTGGCTGGGTGGTCCTCGGCCGTACGAGCGGCTGGGCGGCTGTCGCCGGGCTGCTCGCTGCCGTCGGCGCGGTCGCAACCGTCTGCACCACCGGCATGATCTACGCGTCGTTGAAGCCGATTGCCCAGTGGCACAGCCGCTTCACCCTGCCCGCCTACCTGGTCTTTTCGGCGATGACCGGCAGCGTACTGCTCAACGCCCTGCTGCAGGGATTTGCCGCAGGCTCGAATATGCTTCTGGCGGCTGCCCTGTTGCTGACCGCGCTCGGCTGGGGTTTGAAGCTGGCGACCTGGCGATACAATGACAGGCTGGAGATCCCGACCAACGCCAACACCGCAACCGGGCTTTCCGGCGGCACGGTGCGGTCGCTGGAATGGCCGCATACCGAGGAAAACTATCTGCTCAAGGAGATGGGTTTTCGCATTGCGCGCAAGCACAGCGCTAAACTCCGCCAGACCACGCAGGTGCTGGCCTTTGCTTTGCCCGCGTTGCTGCTGGTCGCGGCGTTCGCCTTGCCGTGGCCCTATGCGGCAGCACTGTCGATACTCGCCCCAATCGCCCAACTCGCCGGAATGCTGGTCGAGCGCTGGCTGTTCTTCGCCGAGGCCAAGCACACGGTTACTTTGTACTACGGCAGGTAGGTTCAGCCCGGCCTGAGCATCGCGTGGGAAATCGCGAAAATGCGCTCTGTGCCAAGCATATAGGCCATCAGCGTTTCGCGGCGGAACAGCCCGGCATAGGCGCGATCGAGCACGTTGAGCGAGCCGGTATAGGCGCCGAAAGCCGGCATGATCATGCGGCCGCCATCGCCGGCAAAGCAACGACGCCGCACCGAACGGCCTTGCTGCACGATGCGGGCGCAAGGATGCAGGTGACCTGATATCTCGCCTTCCGCCCTCACCGCCGAAGGCTCGTGCCGGAAGAGCAGAGAACCGATGGCCAATTCGCGCACGGTTTCGCCCGGCAGGTCGGCCGGTGCTTCCGGGTCATGATTGCCGGCGACCCAGAACCAGTCGCGCCCGACCATCAGCCCCTCCAGCCTTTGGCGAAAGCTCGCGTGCATACGTGCGGCGCCGCCGCCATCGTGAAAACTGTCGCCCAGGCTGATAACGATCGCAGGCTGATAATCGGCGATCACCGCCTGCAGCCGGAGCAACGTCGCACCGGTGTCGTAAGGTGGGACCAGCGTGCCGCGCCTGGCCAGTGATGAACCTTTTTCCAGATGCAGGTCGGATACGGTCAGAAGCCGGAATTCGGGAAAATAGAGCACGCCGCGACGGTCGCAGATCGCGCGTTCGCCGGCGATACGGACAGCGCCCGCATCCGCCAGAGGCGCAGCCATGGCGAGCGCGACAGTCATTTCGTCCCCATGGCCTCCTCGACCAGCGTGGCTGCATCCATCAGCAGCGTGTCATCGGCCTCGCCGTGCACCGGCATTTTGCCGATCTCGAGCATGATCGGCACGGCGAGCGGCGATATCTGCTCGAGGTTCTTATGCATGATTCGACCTTGGACGCGCGAGAGCATCTCGGCAAGTCTGCTGACATCCAAGAGACCGGTCGCGGCATCGGCACGCGTCGCCTGCAAAAGGATGTGGTCGGGCTCGTGGCTGCGCAGCACGTCGTAGATGAGATCCGTCGACACGGTTACCTGGCGGCCGCTCTTCTCCTGCCCAGGGTGGCGTTTCTCGATCAATCCCGAGATCAGCGCGCAATTGCGAAAGGTGCGCTTCAACAACCAACTGCCGGCGAGCCAGGCTTCGAGGTCGTCGCCCAGCATGTCCTGATCGAATAGCGCAGCCAGCGACGGTTTCTTCGCCCTGAACATATGGCCCATATCGGCCAGCGACCATATGGCAAGCGCATAGTCGGTGGCGACGAAGCCGAGCGGCTTGGCTCCCGCCCTGTCGAGGCGGCGGGTGAGCAGCATGCCGAGCGTCTGGTGCGCCAGCCTGCCCTCGAACGGATAGGCCACCAGATAGTAGCGGTTGCCGCGCGGAAAGGTCTCGATCAGCAGATCGTCGCGTTTCGGCAGCACCGACTTGTCGGCCTGAAAGCGTAACCAGTCGGCGACCTGCTCCGGCAGCTTCTTCCAGCGCTGCGGATCGTCCAGCATGGCGCGGACCTGTTCGGCCAGGTACGTCGAAAGCGGGAATTTGCCACCACCGTAATACGGCACCTTGGCGTCGCTGCCGGGTGCATTCGAGACAAAGCACTCATTCTCGCGGATACCTTCGAAGCGCAGCACCTTGCCGGCGAACATGAAGGTGTCGCCATGCGTCAGCGTTTCGAGGAACGCCTCCTCGATTTTGCCCAGAACCCGGCCGCCACGCGAAGCCGCGCCTCTGCTGCCGGCCTGGACATAGCGGACGTTGAGCGCCGGCACTTCGATGATGGTGCCGACATTGAGCCGGTATTGTTGGGCGACGCGAGGATTTGAGACCCGCCACAGCCCGTCCTTGTTGAGACGAATACGGGCGTAGCGTTCATAGTTCTTCAGCGCATAGCCGCCGGTGGCGACGAAATCGATGACGCGATCGAATGTCGGCCGATCGAGATCGGCATAGGGTGCTGCCGTTCGCACTTCCTCAAACAGCGCATCGGCATGGAACGGCGCACCGCAGGCACAGCCCAGCACGTGCTGCGCCAGGACGTCGAGCCCGCCATTGACCAGCGGCGGCGTATCCTGGGCACCGAGATAATTGGCGTCGAGCGCCGCCCTGCATTCCAGCACCTCGAAGCGGTTGGCCGGTATCAGGATCGCCTTCGACGGCTCGTCCATACGGTGGTTGGCGCGGCCGATGCGCTGCGCCAGCCGGCTGGCACCTTTCGGCGCGCCGACATGGACGACTAGATCGACATCGCCCCAGTCGATGCCGAGGTCGAGCGTCGACGTGGCGACGATGGCGCGCAGGGCGTTCTCGCCCATTGCCTTTTCGACACGCCGGCGCTGCGCGGCGTCGAGCGAGCCGTGATGCAGCGCGATCGGCAAGGTCTCCTCGTTGACCCGCCACAACTCCTGGAACAGCAACTCCGCCTGGCTGCGCGTGTTGACGAACAGCAGGGTTGTCTTGTGGCGCTTGATCTCGTTGTAGATTTCCGGCGTTGCGTAGCGGGCCGAATGTCCCGCCCACGGCACGCGCCCCTCCGAATCGAGAATGGAGATGTCGGGCTTGGCGCCGCCAGTGACGACGATCAGTTCGGCCATCGGCCCCGGTGGATTCTGGCTGACCAGCCAGCGCCGCAATTCGTCAGGCTCGGCGACCGTCGCCGACAGGCCTATCGTCTGCAGGGCGGGCACAAACGAGCGCAGCCGGGCCAGCCCGAGCGAGAGGAGATGCCCGCGCTTCGAGGTCACCAGCGAATGCAATTCGTCGAGCACGACATAGCGCAGGTCCTCGAAGAAGCGCCTGGCATCGGGCGCGGCAATCAGCAGCGCCAATTGCTCGGGCGTGGTCAGGAGAATGTCGGGCGGCGCCAGCTTCTGCCGCTGGCGCTTGTGTGCGGGCGTGTCGCCGGTGCGCGTCTCGACGGTGACCGGCAGCCCGATTTCTTCGACGGGTTTGCCGAGATTGCGCTCGATGTCGACGGCCAGCGCCTTCAGCGGCGAGATGTAGAGTGTGTGGATGCCTCGATGCGCCTGCCCCGGCCTTCTCCTCGGCCGGCCGGCCAGTTCGGTCAGCGATGGCAAGAACCCGGCCAGCGTCTTGCCGGCGCCGGTCGGGGCGATCAGCAATACCGACCGGCCGCCCTGGGCTTTGGCCAGCAAATCGATCTGGTGGGCGCGCGGCGACCAGCCCTTTTCCGCAAACCATTTGACAAATGGCTCGGGCAGGACGACGGCGGCATTCTGTTCGGCAAGGCGCGGCTGCTCTGTCACGCGCCAGACGTAGCGCGGCGGCGCGCAATCGCCAAGCAGAATCAGAACAAAAGGTGATCGATTCGCGCTACGGCCGGCGAAACCCGGTCGGTCCGCCATAAAGATAGCCGATACGGGCGACCGCCTCCCTCAGTCCTTCACGCGACACCAGCATGGTGTGGCCGTTGGCGTGGATCATGGTCTCCGGATCTGTCATGATCGCGACGTGGCCTTTCCAGAAGACCAGGTCGCCGCGCCGCAACCCGGCAAAATCCGGCCCGGGTTCGAGCGGCTCGCCGACGGTCGCCGCCTGCATGTCGGTGTCGCGCAGCACTTGCCTGCCAGCCATGTGCATTGCAAGTTGCACGAGACCGGAACAATCGATGCCGAAGCCGGAGACGCCGCCCCACAGATAGGGCGTGCCGAGAAACGCCTCGGCGACCGCGACGTAGTCGGGATGAACCTCGGCGACCGGCCTGAGATGACCCGAGATGACCGCCTGGCCGGACGGCAGCAGAGCATAATGCGTGCCGCGCGTTTCCGCTGAGCCCGTCACCGCCACCAATGACCCCATCGAGAGCTCCCCGCTCACCGGGAACCGCAAATCCGGTCCCGGATAGAGGAAAGTGCGCGGCACCGAGACAACATGGGTGGGCGCATGCTCCCGACCGCCCAGCACGGTGTCGGCGACATAGCCGACATAGCCGTCGCGCTCGGCCTGTATCCAGGCCCAGCCCTCAACGTCCTCGAAGACGAGGACGTCTTCGCCGAACAGAAGCTGGGTATCGACGCCGGCGTCCGGGCGCGGCGCCTTGCGGATGTCGGCGACGCAGGCTGATATGCGAGCCGGCCGGCCGGCGACGAAACGGTCGGCGGCGACCTCGCCTCGCAGCCTGGCGTCGGCGAGATCGGAGCGGAAGGCATGGAGGCGGGCATCCCTGGCGGTCAAATCGGCAACTCGTTCAAATGGGCAACTCTTGGGCTCTGGCAATGATAACATCGCCAAAGCGCTCGACAAAGAGCGCGCCTTCGACTGTGCGCCTGACCAGCACGTTGCGCTTGTCGAGCTCGTCGCGGTGGCGCGACACCAGTTTCAGCGCCCCCATCGTATCGAGCGCACGGGTGATCACCGGCTTGGTGACGTTGAGGCGGGCGGCTAACCCCCGTACCGTGTGGGGCGGCGGATCGAGATAGATGGTGAACAGGATCGCCGTCTGGCGCATGGTGAGATCGGGCGCGTCGTCGCGCACCTCCGACAGCACCACCT
Organism: Mesorhizobium sp. M1273; assembly: GCF_040318195.1. NCBI lineage: Bacteria > Pseudomonadati > Pseudomonadota > Alphaproteobacteria > Hyphomicrobiales > Phyllobacteriaceae > Mesorhizobium > Mesorhizobium sp. M1273. Next base: position 111,497 of record NZ_JAMYLV010000009.1, read on the forward strand.
GTTGCCATAGTCGCAACGCTTGGCTTGGACGCATGATAATCGACATCCGTCCAGCATGACGGAAAATTGTTTCGGTTCCGTTTCAGTCAATAACCTTCGTCGGCTATGCCCGAGAATCAGCCGTAGCGGTTCGAAATGACCTGCTCCAGCGCCCGGATGCCTTGCGCTTCGCCACCGGCAAGGCCGTGCGGGCGGTCGAACGGGTTCCAGGCGAAGATGTCGACATGCGCCCAGCCGGCGGTCTTTTCCACGAAGCGCTTCAGGAAAAGCGCCGCGGTGATCGAGCCGGCGAAACCGTCCGGCGTGACGTTGTTGACGTCGGCCACCTTCGACGCCAGCTTGGCGTCATAGGGCTTCCACAACGGCATCCGCCATAGCGGATCCTCGACCGCAACGGAGGCGTCCGCCAGCTCGGATGCAAGCGTCTCGTCACCGGTATAGAACGGCGGCAAGTCGGGACCGAGCGCAACACGGGCAGCGCCTGTCAGCGTTGCCATATCGACCAGCATCTGCGGCTCTTCGTCATCGGCCAAGGCCAGGGCATCGGCGAGCACCAGCCGTCCTTCGGCGTCGGTGTTGCCGATTTCGACGGTAATGCCCTTGCGGCTCACCAGCACGTCGCCTGGCCGGAAGGCGTTGCCGGCTATCGAATTCTCGACAGCCGGGATGAGCACGCGCAGCCGAACCTTCAACCCGGTGGCCATGATCATGGAAGCGAGACCCAGCACGTTGGCAGCGCCACCCATGTCCTTCTTCATCAAAAGCATGCCCGAGGACGGCTTGATGTCGAGACCGCCTGTATCGAAGCAGACGCCCTTGCCGACCAGCGTTATCTTGGGGGCATTGTTCGGCCCCCAAATCATGTCGATCAGGCGTGGCGCGTCGGCAGAAGCCCGACCGACGGCGTGGATCATCGGAAAGTTGGCGGTAAGAAGATCGTCGCCTTTGGTCACCGATATTTCGGCCTTGTGCGTCGCGGCCAAGGTCCGGGCGGCCTTTTCCAACTGCCCGGGGCCCATATCGCTGGTCGGCGTGTTAACCAGATCGCGCGCCAGGAAAATGCCATCGGCGAGGCGGCGGATGCGGGCGGCGTCGGTGCCTGCCGGCAGCGCGAGGCGAAGCGTCTTGCCTGGCTTCTTGCCGTAGCGGGTGAAGACATAGCCGCCGAGCGCCACGGCGAGTGCCGTAAGCTCCGGCTTGGCCGGTGCGGACGCAAAATGCCACTCGCCTGCGGGCAAGGCTCTCGCTAGTGCGCCGATGGCCAGTGCGCCCTCGCCATCACCGGTGCCGAACAGGGCTCCGGCAATCGCGCCGTTGTCGCCAGGCATGATCAGCGTCCTGCCGGCCTCGCCGGAAAAGCCGTTGGCCTTGGCCCAGGCGACCAAGGATGGCGCAAGGCCCGCCGCCGCCAGAGCATCCTTCGCCACCAGATGGACCGGCAGCGCATTGCTCAATTCTTTCTCGACGAGTTCGACAGGCATTCGCTGGCCTCCGGCTTCCGAGTCGGCGTTTCTTAACTCTCCGTTAGGGTTAACAGAATATTTCTGCGGGAGGAAAGATGACCTCGCAAATGGTCACGCGCATGAACGGAGCCCTGGTGCCGATGCCGACCAACCGCAGGATGAACGCCAGCGCAAATAGGCTGATCACCACGGCGTTGATGATGGTGCTTGCTGCAGGCGTCGCCGGCTGCGGAACCAGCAAATTGACGACTGGCTCGATTTCTCGTCCAAGCGGCAAGCCGCTGGAAACAATGTCGGCGGGCGAACTGCACAACGCTACGATGGCGCTCGGCCAGTCCTATTCGAAAAACCCCAGCGACAAGCGGATCGCGACAAATTATGCCGCGGCGCTGCAGATGGACGGCGACGCAGACCAATCGCTTGCGGTGATGCGCAAGCTGGCGATCGCCTTGCCGAAGGATCGCGACGTGCTCGCCGCCTATGGCAAGGCGCTTGCCGCCAACGGACAGTTCGAGCCGGCACTCGATGCCGTGCGCCGCGCCCAGACGCCCGAATATCCTGACTGGAAACTGGTATCGGCGGAAGCTGCTATTCTCGACCAGCTCGGCCAGAAGGACGAGGCTCGCCAAGGCTATCGCAAGGCGCTTGACCTCAGGCCGAACGAACCGTCGATCCTTTCCAATCTCGGCATGTCGTACGTGCTGGAAGGTGATTTGCGCACAGCCGAAACCTATATGCGCTCAGCCGCCCAGCAGCCGAATGCAGACAGCCGCGTCCGCCAGAACCTTGCGCTGGTCGTCGGTCTGCAAGGCCGTTTCGACGAGGCAGAGAAGATCGCCTCGCAAGAGCTGTCGCCGGATCAGGCGCAGGCTAACGTCGCTTACCTTCGCCAGATGCTGGCGCAGCAGAATGCCTGGAGCCAGCTCAAGGACCAGGACAAGGCAAAGCCCGCCACCAACTGACCGCTTCGAGCGCCGAACCGGCGCGCGAATTCCGCAACATATCTAACGCAAAGAGCCGCGCTGCACCGGCAGCGTGGCTCTGGATCGTATCAGCGTTTCTGGCAACGCCGCTGGCGCTACTCGCTGCTTGATTTCGGCTGGTCGCCAAAGATGCCGCGCTGGCTCACCTGGATGCCGGCGGGACCCAAAATGATGGCGAACAGCACCGGCAGGAAGAACAGGATCATCGGCACGGTGAGCTTCGGCGGCAGCGCGGCCGCCTTCTTCTCGGCGGCATTCATGCGCATGTCGCGGCTCTCACTGGCAAGCACCCGCAATGCATGCGCCACGGGCGTGCCGTAGCGCTCGGCCTGAACCAACGCCTGGGACACCGACCTGACGGATTCCAGGCCAGTTCGGCTTGCAAGGTTCTCGTAGGCCTGCTTGCGCTCCTGCAGATAGGAAAGCTCGGCGTTTGTCAGGATGAATTCTTCCGCCAATGCCACCGATTGCGCGCCGATCTCATCGGCGACCTTGCGAAGCGCCGCTTCCACCGACATGCCGGACTCGACGCATATCAGCAACAGGTCGAGCGCGTCCGGCCACGCCATCTGAATCGATTGCTTGCGCTTGGTAGCGCGGTTGTTGACGTAGAGCACCGGCGCGTAGAATCCCGCATAGGCTACCACGATGCACACGAACAGCTTCACGAAAAGCGGCTGCTCGGGCAATCCGCCGAGCACGAACAGATACATTGCCGCCAATGCAAAGCCGATGAAGGGCAGGACGAGACGGAAGAAAAGGAAGCGCGTCAGCGGATTTTGCCCGCGAAAACCCGCCACTTTCAATTTCTGCAAGGTACCTTCATCCGCCAGCGCACGCCTGAGATCCAGGCGATCGACAATATTGCGCATGCCGACCGACTGTTCTTCGCGCAGGCCCTTGCGGCGGCGGTCGGCTTCGACTGCCAGCCGCGCGCGCTGCTTGGCGCGCAGCTCATCGCGCTCCAGCGCTACGGATTTCATGCGCGCCTTGAGCTGGTTCCCGCCAAAAGCGGGCAGCAGCGTGAAGACGGTCGCAAACACCGCGATGCCGACCAGCAGTGCGATCAGCAGGGACGGGTCGGTGAGAGTTCTGATGACGTGATCGGTCATACGCGAGTCCTAGACTTCGAAATTCATCATCTTGCGCATTACCAGGACGCCCATCGACATCCAGATGCCGGAACAACCGAGGATCAGATGGCCGGTGCTGGTGATGAAGAGGGGCATGATGTAGTTCGGGCTCGTCAAATAGACGAGAAAGGCGACGACGAAAGGCAACGCGCCGATGATCACCGCGGATGCCTTGGCTTCCATGGACAATGCCTGGACCTTGGCTTTCATTTTCTTGCGGTCGCGAAGCACGCGCGAAAGATTGCCCAGCGCTTCGGAAAGATTGCCGCCGGCCTGAGACTGGATCTGGATGACGATGCCGAAGAAGCTCGCCTCGGTGCACGGCATCGTTTCTGGCATGCGCATGGCCGCGTCGGGGATCGACAAACCCATTTGCTGCGAATCGACTATGCGGCGGAACTCGGTCTTGACCGGCTCGGGGGATTCGTTGGCGATCAGGCGCACGGCGTCGTTCAGGGGCAGGCCGGATTTTACCGCACGCACGATGATATCGAGCGCGTTCGGAAATTCGTTGAGGAACGCCTTGACGCGGTGCGCGCGGCGAAACGAGACGAACCAGCGGGGCAGACCCAAGACGCCGACCAGCAGCGCAGCCGGCAAGACCAGCAACGGTGCGCCGATGAAATAGACAAGAGCCGTCAAGACGACGCCGCAGACCGCCGAGTAGACATAGAAGCGCTCAAGCGAGATCTTCATGCCGGCCTGGCGGATTTGGATCTTCAGCGGTGGTTTCTTGACCAGGCTCTGATTGGACTTTTGCTTTTGATCGAGATCCTTCAGCGAATCCTGGACGGACTTGCGACGCTTGGCCGCTTCCGCCACGCGATCGCGCGACGCCTTGACGACGGAACGATCCGTCTCGGCGGTCTTGATCGATTCAAGCCGCTTGCCAACCTGCTTCTCGGTGCTGATCCGGTTGAACAGGAAAGCATAGGCCACAGCGCCGGCGCTGAAGCCGGCGAGCACGACGAATGCCAATACGGTGCCGTCAATTCCGAACATCGACCCTGGCCCCCACGCTTCCAGACGGATCAATCAGCGCGTTTCTCCATCGCCTCGAGCGCGACCGCGAGGCGCTGCTCCTCACCGTAGTAGCGGGCGCGCTCCCAGAAATGCGGACGGCCGATGCCAGTCGACACGTGCTCGCCCAGCAGCCTGCCGCTCGCGTCCTCGCCCTTGATGTTATAGAGAACGATGTCCTGGGTGATGATGACGTCGCCTTCCATGCCGATTACCTCGGTGATGTGGGTGATACGCCGCGATCCGTCGCGCAGGCGTGCAGCCTGTATGATCACGTCGACGGAGCCGACGACGATCTCGCGCACGGTTTTTTGCGGCAGCGTGTAGCCGCCCATGGCGATCATCGACTCTATGCGGTTGAGGCATTCGCGCGGGCTGTTCGAGTGGATCGTTCCCATCGAGCCGTCATGGCCGGTGTTCATCGCCTGCAGCAGATCGAACACTTCGGGTCCGCGCACTTCGCCGACGATAATACGTTCGGGGCGCATGCGCAGACAGTTCTTGACCAGATCGCGCATGGTCACTTCGCCCTCGCCTTCGAGGTTGGGCGGACGGGTTTCGAGACGCACCACATGCGGCTGCTGCAATTGCAACTCAGCTGAGTCCTCGCAGGTGATGACGCGTTCTTCGCGGTCGATATAGTTGGTCAGGCAATTGAGCAGCGTCGTCTTGCCTGAGCCGGTACCGCCCGAGATGACAATGTTGCAGCGGACACGCCCGATGATCTTGAGAATCTCGGCCCCTTGCGGAGAAATCGAGCCGAACTTGACCAGCTGGTCGAGCGTCAGCTTGTCCTTCTTGAACTTGCGGATGGTAAGTGCGGTGCCGTCGATAGCCAGGGGCGGTGCGATGACGTTGACACGGGAGCCATCAGGAAGACGCGCATCGCAGATCGGGCTTGATTCATCGACGCGGCGGCCAACCTGGCTGACGATACGCTGGCAGATGTTGAGGAGCTGCTGGTTGTCGCGGAAACGGATGCCGGTCTGCTCGACCTTGCCGTTGACTTCGATGTAGACGTTCTTGGAGCCATTAACCATGATGTCGGCAATATCGTCGCGGGCAAGCAGTGGCTCCAGCGGCCCGTAGCCCAAAACGTCGTTGCAGATATCCTCGAGAAGCTCTTCCTGCTCGGCGATGGACATCGCGAAATTCTTGATCGCGATGATGTCGTTGACAATGTCGCGGATTTCCTCGCGCGCGCTTTCGGGATCGAGTTTGGCGAGCTGCGACAGATCTATCGTATCGATGAGTGCGGCGAAGACCTGGCTTTTGGTGTCGTAGTAGGTTTCGCTCTTTTGGCGCTGGATACTTTTCGGCTCCGGCGCCAATGGCGGCGGCTCGACCGCACGGCGAACCGCCGGCGCGGCAGGCGCGCCGGATGGCGGCAGCGCCGCCGGCCTGGCAGCTACAGCCACTTCCACAGGGTTCGCGGCCGCCGGCGCGGCAGGCGCGGGTGCTGGCTGACGGAATTCCGGAATGGTCCGGTTGCCGTCGTCGCTGCCTCTTTTACCAAACATGATCGCTTACCAATTCCACCGCTGAGGCATCACTTCTTGTTGCGCGAAAGCTTGCCGATCAGACTGCCGAGGCCAGCCTTCTTCTTCACCTTGATTTCGCTGCGCCCTGTCAGCACATGGGCGATCTCGTTGATCGTGGCGACAACCGGACTCTTGGCATCCATCTCACCGAGCATACGTCCGTTGTTGGCAGCATTTCCGAACAAAAGCGGCTCGAACGGGATGACCGACATCGGCGAAAGGCCGAGCGATTCGGAGAAGTCGGACGGCGTAATCTCAGGACGTTTCGGCACACCGGCCTGGTTGATCACAAGCTTTGGCGCTGGGTCGTTCGGACGAAGCCGCTTCAGCATGTCGACCAGGTTCTTCGTGTTGCGCAGATTGGCAAGTTCGGGCGTCGCCGTGATGACGATCTCGTCGGCCTTGACCAGCGTGTTCTTGGTCCAGCCGGCCCACACGTGGGGAACATCGAGCACGAGGAGCGGCGCGCTACGCTGGGCTATGTCGATAAGCTGGGTGAAGGCGTCGGGATCGAAATCGTAGACCCGCTCCAGGGTCGAAGGGGCCGCAAGCAGCGACAGGTGCTCGGCGCATTGGGCGAGCAGCCGGTCGAGATAGACCTCATCGACGCGTTCCGGCGAGAAGACTGCCTCGGCAATGCCTTGCGCCGGATCCTGGTCGAAATTGATATTGGCCGTTCCGAAGGCGAGGTCGAGATCGGCGACAACCACTTCGGATTTGAAAAGGGACGACATGGCCCAGGCCACATTATGGGCTATGGTCGAGGAGCCGACGCCGCCTTTGGCGCCGATGAAGGCAATCGAGCGGCCGATCGGCTCAGCTTCCGGATCAACGAAGATCGAAGACACCACGCTGACGATGTCGGCCATCGATACGGGCGCGATGACATACTCGGAAATGCCCGAACGGATGAGTTCGCGGTACAGACCGACATCGTTGTAGTGGCCGACAACCACCACCTTGGAGGTCGGGTCGCAATGCTCGGAGAGCTGGGCGAGTTGTTCCAGCAACAGCTTCGGCTCGCTGCGCGATTCAAGCAGGATCAGGTTCGGCGTCGGCGCCGACTGATAGAATTCGATAGCGGTGGGGATGCCCCCCATATGCACCTTCAAATGGGCCTTGGCCATGCGGCGATCCTCGCCGGCGCGCTCGACCGGATTGGCTACGCCTTCGGTCTCGCAAAATGCCTGGATCGAAATGCGCGGGATCGGCCGCAACGCCTGCATCGCGGCAATATCCTGCTCCGAGGTTTCGCCGCCCGGTACCTCTGTGTCATAGGCAAGATTGCTCATTGTCATCACTTTCCGTGACTTGCGCGGCTTAGGGTTTGTTGAGCCTCAACACTCGTTAATATTCGACTTCCGAATTGCCGAGGAATTCGTCCGAAATACCTCTGTCACGATAGACGTCGATCACCGCGCCGCGATTTTCCGCGTCGATCGGCGTCGGCTTGCGTGGCCCGATCAGATCGGACGGATTGGCCATCTGGGCAGCCAGGTTGTTCTGATACGAACAGCCGAAATCGGCATAGTGCTTGTTTTCCGAAGTCTGCAGCAGGTCTTCGGGCCAGCGCCCGCATTTATCCGTCTGAGCCTTCACCGAGACGTAGGCAACACGAACCGGTGCGGACGCTTCGGCCGAAACAGACTGATAGGACCGCATGTCGATCCGCTTCCGGCTGATGCCGCTGGCTATGGCCAGCCTGGCGAAATCGCGGCCGGCCGCGGCCGCTGCGATTTCGTTGGCTGAGCCGCTCGGAATCTCGATCGTCAGCACCGGAGCCGCGCTCCTGTCGTATCCGTCCAGGAAGCCCAGGAGCGTGTCACGCTGGGATCTGGTCATGCCACGGTCGCCGGCGCCGACCGGAAGGTCGATCTTCTGTATCTTCTCAGCTATGACGATCGGATGGGTGGTGCGATAATCGTCCGGTATGGCACCCACCGTGACGCTGTCGCGATTGGCGCAGCCGGCCAGCAATGCCGCCACCGCGATCGCCATAATGGGAACGGCCGGCCGCCAGATTCGCGAATGGACTGACCGCGTCGCGGTGATCGCCCGTGCCTTCGATGTTGCCTTAGACATGACCGCTTCCCCGCTTACTTGTAGATAAAGCCGACAACGCCGTGGTAACGGCCGTTGGGCTTGTTGGTCTGCATGGTGCCGTAGACACGGTTGACGCGGCCAAGGAAAATGCCGGCGCCATCGCTGGCGGCGTTGAAATTGTCATCCGGCTTGGCAAGATCGTTGCGCGCCACCGGCTTCACCAGATAGGGCGTAATGATGATGACGAGCTCGGTCTCGTTGCGAACGAAATCCCTGCTGCGGAACAGCGCGCCAAGCACTGGAATCTTTGTCAGACCGGGCAAGCCGTTGACAGCTTGCCTGAGATCATCGCGGACAAGGCCGGCAATCATCATCGAGCCGCCCGAAGGCAGTTCCACTGTTGTGTCGGCCAAGCGCTTGCGGAGCGACAGGGCATTCATGCCCGGGCTCGTTACGCCTTCGGACAAAGACACAGATCCCTCCGTTGTCGGCTCGGAAACCGAGGTTCTGACTTTCAGGCTGATACGGCCGGGAGACAGCACCACCGGCTGGAATTCCAGGCCAATGCCGTATTCGATCTTCTCGACCGAATACGTCTTCAGACCGGTCTGGTTATCGTTTGATACGGCTTGGGAAACGCTGGTCACCATGTTGTATTCGCCGCCAACCTTGAAGGTCGCCTTCTCGCCGGATACGGCCGTCAATGTTGGTTCGGCGAGGGTTTTCATGACACCGGACTGTTCCATGGCATTGATGTAGGCCTGCAGCGTCGAGCTCCCGATAGAGAGGCCCGAGTTCGACAGCGACTTGCCCAAACCAGTGAAATTGTCGCTTACCGCGCCCCAGCTGATGCCGTTGCTGCTGCCGTTGCCCACCATGTTGACGCCGAGCTGCTTCATCACCGAGCGGCTGACTTCCGCGACCGTCACCTTCAGCGTCACCTGGTCGTCGCCGATGATCTGCAGCAGGTTGACGATCTTGCTGACGCGGCGCTCGGCATCCGGGTTATCGATCGCGACGCCGGCTTCAGCCGAACCGCCGGCAGCGGTCTGCGAGTATTGACCCGTGGTTGCCTCGCCGCCGGACACGAAAATAGTTGCCAGATCGGCCGCGCGCTTGGCGTCCAGAGGAGTGTCCACGGTTCCGGTCAGAACGACGTTGTCGTTCAGCAACTCGACCTTGACCTCCGATGACGGGATGAAGCGCTTGATATAATCCTCCAGCCCGGCGACGTCACGTTCGACCGCTAGGTCAAGGCTGACGATCTGCTCGCCATTCGAGCCAAAGACGAAGATATTTGTCTCGCCGACCGCCTTTCCAAACAGATAGATGCGCCTGGCGGTGCGGGTCACCGCGTCGGCTACAGCGGGGTTGGCGACGAGAATGTCGTAGGCATCGCTCGGGAGGTCGATGACCACCGACTTGTTCAGTCCGAGCTTAACCCGCTGGGTGGCGGTCGAAGCCGTCACCCTGGCATTGCCCGCCGCACTGGCATCGACAATGCCATATGCATTCGTTCCAAGGAGAAACAGGCCGATCGCCGCAGCCAGGATGAGCGGCAGTTTGGTTTTTAGCCTCATTTCCTTGCCCCCACTTCGGAAACTTCGCCCGACTTGATCAACCGCACTGTTCCGCGCCGGCCATTGCCGGAAACCAGGTAATCGGCTTCGCCCACATTCTTGTCCTGGCTGTCCTTGATCGAGCGCAGCGCCAATGTCAGGCGATCCGCCATCTGCTGTGCGACGGTGATGATCTCGGACTGCTGCGGCGTCAGTTCCAGGGTGGCGGTCTGGCCAACCCTGGTCTTCTTACCTTCCTCGTCCTCCTGAATGGTCTGGTCGATCGCCAGGACGCGAATGTTCTTCAGGATAGTTTCGGTCGTGAAGCCCGGACCACCGCCATTGGCGGGATCGGCTCGGCGGGTCATGATGACGTCGACGAAATCGTTGGGAAGAATAAAGCCACCGGCCGAGGTGTCGGCCGAGATGCTTGTGGCAACGGCCCGCATGCCGGAGGGCAGGATCGACGACATGAAGCTTTGCCCTTCACCGATCAGCTTCGAGCGCCGCAGCGGCTCGCCGGCGTAGAGCGCCACGCGAGCGACGGCGCCCTTCAGCTTGTCCAGCGCTTCAGGCTCGGCGGCGCGGGTGATGAAATTTGCGTTGATGCCTGCGGACGGCCATGACTCCCAGGAAATGTTGTTTTCAAGCGGACTGCCCATCGGAACGTCGCCGGAAAGAACAAGCACATCCTGCAGCGCGATCGCCGGCGCCTGAGGACCGGAATCGACAACCGGAGGCGGCGGAGCCACGACCATGTTCTTCGCGACATAGCCTGCACCACCGGCCGCGGCTATCGCCACGCTCAGAATAATCAATCGGGATGCTGGCATCTGTCCGAACCTCGCCTTGGCAAACCACGTAGCCAAGCGGGACTTTGCAGCGGCAATCGTCAAAACAAGGTTAATGTTATACTTACGATCGTGATTAATTTAACGTTTATATAAATTGGACCGACAAGCCCGGCCCGAAGGAAAACGTGGCCAACTCGCCTGCTCGGCGCCAACCGCGTAAAGTGAAATTCAGCCCGCCAGCCTGGTAAGTGCCCAGGCCATCAATGGCGAGTCGGAATAGGTGAGCAGACCGCCAATGCCAAGCGCGATGCCGTACGGAACGCCGGTCGCCTCATCGGCGAAATGGCGCAGGAACGGATTATGGCTTGTGACGGCGGCAAGCGGCGATTTTCGATAGGCGAGGATGGCTAGCGTCAGCAGGCCGCCGATGAATGTCGAGGCGACGAGGTATTCGATGAGATGGATGTTCAGTCCCATCCACATGCCAGTGGCAGCCAGAAGCTTGGCGTCGCCGCCGCCCATGCCGCCCAGCGCGAACAGGCCGAACGTCACCGCGAGAACCAGGCCGGCGGCGGCGAAATGCCAGCCATAGGTGGCCCAGTCCATACCGGTCAAAGGCGCAACCAAGGCGAAGACGACCACAAGCAACACCGGCACGCGATTGGCGATCGTCATCGAAAGCATGTCGGAGATCGCGGCAAAAAGCATGCAGAACGGAAATACGACGAAGATCACGGCTTCAAGCATCGGCGCGCCTATGACCCAATTGCATCTGGCCCCCAACCCAATCCTATTCGACTAACGACTGATGAGGCGCAAATTTCAATTCATACCAGGACTAAATAAGGGCCGCCAGTGCGGCGGCCCTTATTTCAGAACAAGCGAACCCGTTACGGTCAGCTACCGTTCACCTTAGTGGAGATGGCGGTGAACTTGGCGTTCAGCGAGTTGCCGAGCTGGCCGGCGCCGACCATGATGGCGAGTGCGATAAGAGCGGCGATCAGACCGTATTCGATAGCGGTCGCGCCGGATTCGTCCTTCACAAAACGTGCGATGAGGTTAGACATTCGAGCTCCTACTCCAATTGTTACAGCACTTCCGTCAACTTCTCTTGGTGGCTGATCGGATACTGCGAATCTAAGGAGAAGCTGTTTCAATCGGCTTAATAAACAGGCTTACCGATTCCTTTCCCGCTTCGACGACATTGCGTGGTTAACCCAGAACTAAAATACCCGCCGCCAGGGCCCCGGCCGACAAAAGGCGCAACAGGCGCAATTCGGCAAAGACGTTTCAGCCGTGCCGGCTAGACCCAATGCCGGTTCCGGCTTGATTCTGAATTCCAGCCGCTTAACGGTTGGTTCACCAATCTCGTTCATGTTCCGTTGAACAGTTTGCCAGGGGGCGCCTCAATGGCCGGGCCGAGATCATCATTTCCAGTTGCCGTGCTTTTTGCCGCAGCGGCTTTCGCCTTTCCAGCCAAGGCCGGCGCCGGCATCGAGGTGACGATGAACCAGGCAAAGATCATCAAATTGTCGCGCGCCGCCGATACGATTGTCGTCGGCAATCCGGCGATCGCCGACGCCTCCGTGCAGGACGCATCGACGATCGTACTGACCGGCAAGGGATTTGGCGTCACCAATCTCGTCGTCCTCGACCAGCAGGGCAATCCGATCGTCGATGAGCAAATAACCGTCGTGCGCCAGGCAGCGTCGTCGGTGCGCATCTATCGGCGTTCCGAAGTACAGACCATGTCCTGTGCGCCATATTGCGAAAGCTCGTATAAGAGCGATGCCGAGAAGGCCTCTGAAGCCGAAATGAGCGCCGTGCATTAGCTAGCCGACGTCTCCGTCTTTGGCGAGAACGTGCTTCGGTTATCGCCGGGTTAAGGCCTTCCCGTTGAATTTAACGGTCATTCCAACCGGACTTCAATCGGTTCCGACTAAGGGTGGACCGATACAGAAGCGGCATCGGCGGGCAGCGGACATGAGCAAGGCAGGACGAGCAGGTTCTCCAAGACGGTTTTTGGGCGACCGCCGCGGAAGCACGGCGATCGAATTCGCCATGCTTGCAATTCCTTTCGCGCTTCTTGTCTTCGCCATCCTGGAGAGCTGCATTTCTTTTGCCGCACAGGAAGTGATGGCAAACGCAACCGACGACATCGCGCGCCAGCTGCGTACCGGCCAATTAAGACCGACCGATGTGTCCGGCACCAAGCTGCGGGATATGATCTGCACCAAATTGGAGATCATGGTCGCCAAGACCTGTCCCGGATTGCTGGTGGACTTGCGCGAATATCCGACCTTCGCCGATGCGGCGCTGGCCGGTTTCAAGGTCCAGGATGGCGACGTCGTGCTGACCAAAGGCACGAGCACACAGACCTTCACCGTCGCACCTGGCCTGGCGGAGTCGAGAAACATGCTGCGTGTTTTTTACAAATGGCCGGTGATGACCGACTTCATGGCCAAATCGATGGCCAACCTGAAGGACGGCAAAACGCTGCATTTTGCTTCGATCACTTGGCAGAACGAGCCGTTCGACAACTGAACCACGTAGTCGCTTGAAAAGGGCAAAGCCATGATTCGTGCGGGGGCACAGCTGGGCATCGCAGGGATTTGTACAAGAGCAGTCCGACTTTGCTCGGACCGCCGCGGTATTGCGGCTGTCGAGTTTGCCCTCATCGTGCCTATCCTGTTGATCATGTACTTTATGACAATGGAGGCCTCGCAAGCCATCGAGACCAGCAAGAAGGTCAGCCGCATCGGCAGCATGGTAGCGGACCTCGTCACGCAGCAGCAGACCGTCAAGGCGGCCGATGTCGATGCCATCATGGCGATCGGCAGTTCCACGCTCCAGCCCTACAACCGCTCGAAACCGAAGATCATTATCACGGCGATACAGGTGACGAACGAGACGACGCCGAAAGTCCTGGTCGTGTGGTCGCGCAAACTGGTCGATGGCGTCTCTAGCGTCGACGCGGTCAAGGATTCCACCACAACGGTCCCTAGCGCGCTCAAGATCAAAGGCACGTTCCTCATCCGGGTCGAAAGCGATCTCGCCTACAAGCCAATCATTACCTGGTCGGCGGACGGCCAAAGCCGGTTCGGGTTGAGCTCGGTCTTCAATTCGATATCGATGGCGGAAACTTATTATCTGCGGCCGCGCAGGAGCCCGACCATTCCGTGCAGCGATTGCTGACGCCTGAAGCCCGCTAACCGGTCTGTTGCTATTGCTTGCGACCGCGGGCCGAGACTAGACGCACGATGGCTGCAGCCAGCACATAGTCCCTCGACCGGCAACGGTTCGGCGACGATACCGATACGGAACGTTCCGATAACATCGCGCCAATCGGCTCGCGCCAGGTTTGTGCAAGACGCATCCAGCAGCAAAGCCAGTACGGTGGCGAATGCTGTCAGGGCAAGCCTCATGCGAGCTCCGCGCCGCGCATTTCCATCCGCAGATCGACCATGCCGCGATTCGTCTCTCCGGGACCAGCACGCCAAGCCGTGCTGTTTGGGTTTCCGAATTGCCAATGGCGGCGCGGAACCCTATGTCTGAGCCAACACACAGGCAATGATGAACCTTTCGATGGCACGCGCCTTCCTTTTTGTCCTCGACTCCTTCGGCATCGGCGGCGCGGCCGATGCCGAACGTTATGGCGACACCGGCTCCAATACGTTCGCACACATCGCGCGGGCCTGCGCAGAAGGCCGCGCCGACCGCGAAGGCCTGCGTGCCGGACCCCTTCTTGTACCAAACATGCTCGCGCTCGGTCTCGGCCAGGCCGCGGCAACGGCAACGGGTTTCAGGTTTGAGAATGCCGGCAGTGCACCGCTTGCCGCCGCCTTTCACGGCGCGGCCCAAGAGGTTTCGAGCGGCAAGGATACGCCATCGGGCCATTGGGAAATAGCCGGCCTGCCGGTCCGTTTCGACTGGGGTTACTTCCCAGACAACATTCCTGCCTTTCCGGCCGAGTTGACCGAAGCAATGGTGCGTGAAGGGAAGGTGCCTGGCATCCTCGGCAATTGCCATGCTCCGGGCACCGAGATTATCGAACGGTTCGGCGAAGACCATATCCGCACCGGCAAGCCGATCTGCTACACTTCGATCGACTCCGTCCTGCAGATCGCCGCGCATGAGGTTCATTTCGGCCTGGAACGGCTTTACGAGTTCTGCAAACTGGTGCGCAGGCTCGTCGATCCGCTGAATATCGGCCGCGTCATCGCGCGGCCGTTTATCGGTGAAACCGCCGCCACGTTCGAGCGAACGCATAATCGTCGCGACTATGCCGTACCGCCACCGGAACCGACGCTGCTCGACCGGCTGACGGCGCGCGGCAGCCGGGTTATCGCGATCGGCAAGATCGGCGACATTTTCGCCCATCGGGGGATCTCGGAAGTCCGCAAGGCTGCCGGCAACATGGCGATGTTCGACAAAACGCTTGGTGCCATGGAAGACGCCCGCGACGGCGACCTCGTCTTCGCAAACTTTGTCGACTTCGACACCGAGTTCGGGCATCGGCGCGACGTTGCGGGATATGCCGCCGCACTCGAAGCTTTCGACCGGCGCCTGCCCGAGGCATTCGCACGGCTGAGGCCAGGCGATCTGCTCATCTTGACCGCCGATCACGGCAATGATCCGACGTGGCGCGGCACCGACCACACGCGCGAGCGTATTCCGATTATCGGGACACGGCCGGGTTTCAAAGGCGCAGACATCGGACTGAGGACAACATTTGCCGACATCGGCGAAACCGTGGCCGAACATCTCGGGCTGGCGCGCGGCCGTCACGGCACCTCCTTCCATGCCACGATAGGTGGCCATGCCTGAGCTGCCGGAGGTAGAGACAGTCAGGCGCGGTCTGCAGCCGGCCCTTGAAGGTGCCCGCATTGTCGGTGTCGAGGCACGCCGGCCGGATTTGCGGTTTCCGTTCCCCGAGAGATTTTCGGAGCGGCTGACCGGCAAGACGATTGCGGCGCTCGGCCGCCGTGCCAAATATCTGACAATGCACATGGACAACGGCCCGGTTCTGATCTGCCATCTCGGCATGTCGGGTTCGTTTCGCATCGAAACAGCCGACGAGAGCGCAACGCCCGGCGCGTTCCACCACGAACGCTCGAAAAACACTGCTCACGATCACGTCGTCTTCGACATCGCATCCCCTTCCGGCGTCCGCTCTCGCGTGATCTTCAACGACCCGCGCCGCTTCGGGTTCATGCTGTTTTCGGAAGGCGAGCCCGACATGCATCCGATGCTGGCGGGATTAGGCGTCGAGCCTACAGGCAACGCACTGGACGGCGCGCTGCTCGCTTCGTTGCTGAAAGGTCGCAAGTCACCGCTGAAAGCGGCACTTCTGGACCAGAGGCTGATTGCCGGGCTAGGCAATATCTACGTCTCGGAAGCGCTTTGGCGGGCCGGCCTGTCGCCGCTGCGCGAAGCGGGCACCCTCGCGAGAGCCGGCAAGAAAGCCAAAGAGCAAAGCGAACGCCTGGCCGAAGCAATCCGGTCGGTCGTCGCCGATGCGATCGCCGCCGGCGGCTCGTCGTTGCGCGATCATATGCAGACCGATGGATCACTGGGCTACTTCCAGCATTCCTTCGCGGTTTACGATCGCGAGGGGGAAGGCTGCTCCAAGCCTGGTTGTGGCGGCCACATCGAGCGTATCGTGCAAAGCGGTCGTTCGACTTTCCACTGCCGGGCCTGTCAGGCTTGAACCAGAACCGAGGAGGAGCAAAGCATGGGCTATGAAACCATCATCGTCGAAACCCGCGGCAAGGTCGGGCTGATTACGCTGAACCGGCCGCAGGCGCTCAACGCGCTGAATTCACAAGTGCTGGCGGAACTGGTCGCGTCGGTGAATAGCATGGGCGCCAATGCCGACATCGGCGCCATGGTCATCACTGGTTCGGAAAAGGCTTTCGCGGCAGGTGCCGATATCAAGGAAATGCAGTCCATCTCCTATGTGGATGCCTATCTGCAGGATTTCTTCGTCGGCTGGGAGGAATTTACGCGGGCACGAAAGCCGATCATCGCGGCAGTGGCGGGCTATGCGCTGGGGGGCGGCTGCGAACTGGCGATGATGTGCGACTTCATCATCGCCGCCGACACCGCCAAGTTTGGCCAACCCGAGATCACGCTGGGCGTCATGCCCGGCATGGGCGGATCGCAGCGCCTGACCCGCTTTGTCGGCAAGTCGAAGGCGATGGATATGTGCCTGACGGGTCGAATGATGGACGCATCCGAGGCCGAGCGTTCCGGCCTTGTCTCGCGCGTGGTGCCAGCCGGCGAGTTGATCGAGGAAGCGCTTAAGGCAGCGTCCAAGATCGCTGGTTTTTCCTTGCCGTCGGTGATGATGGCAAAGGAGGCCGTCAACCGCGCCTATGAGACGACGCTCACCGAGGGTCTGCGGTTCGAGCGCCGGCTATTTCATTCGCTGTTTGCGCTGGATGACCAGAAGGAAGGCATGGCGGCCTTCAGCGGCAAGCGGAAGCCGAATTTCACGAACCGATGAGATGACGAAGGCGCCGGTCAAAAAGAAAGCGCTGCAGCGTTGACGCGCCGGAAAAGCTGAACTATAAGCCGCACCAACCGAGGCGGCCCTGTGGCTGCCCGTTTGTTTTTTGCGCCCTGCGGTATCCCGCAAGCGCCCACCAGATCAGAAGAGAGGCACCATGGCCAATACCTCCTCGGCCAAAAAGGCAACGCGCAAGATCGCCCGTCGCGCAGCGATCAACAAGAACCGCCGCTCCCGCGTCCGGACCTACATCCGCCAGGTCGAAGAGGCGCTCGCGGCCGGCGACAAGGCGGCCGCACAGGCTGCCTTCAAGGTGGCCGAGCCGGAATTGATGCGCGCCGCGACCAAGGGCGTGGTGCACAAGAACACGGCATCGCGCAAGGTGTCGCGGCTGGCCCAACGGGTCAAGGTGCTGTCGGCCTAATATATCTTTTCCTGAACTGCGCTTCTTCAAACCCGGCCAATCGCGCCGGGTTTTTTTCGTTTGCCGGCAAGTACTTAAAAGAAAGCCCGCAAAATGGCGCTCCGCATGCATTTCAAAGTTCGAAATGCTTTGCCGGCGTATACATACCCGCTGATATTCGCAGCCTTCGAAACCGCCAATGCGAAAATTTCCGAGCGTCACAGATTACTGTTTTTTTTCAGAGGCTTACCGATGGTGATCCACAGCTTGTTCACATCGGCTGTGGCCGATAGGCGGCAATTGGCTGTCAAGTGAATTATTTCAGAAAATTTCGCGTTGTGTGGCCTTTTTCACATTCGCCGGAAAAGGGTTTGAATCACAATGGCTTTGTCAAAATCAACTGTTGCGGCATGGCGTTCGAAACGTCCCTTGCTAGTCAGATTCCTTAAAAATCCGTTAGGGGTGGCCTTGCCCTATCCACAGCGATTTCGGTAATGTCTGTCCATCGAAGGGACGGGCCCTTGGCCCTTGACCAGCCTGAAACCGGCCAGCTCAAATTGGCAGAGTTTACAGCTCGGATTCAACTCCGCGGACGGGGTTGGTTTGTCTTTTCGATACGGTAGGGGACTGGCGTAATTGTACATGGCAGGTCGACGGTGCGCCGGCGGTTTTTCGCCGGGCGGCATTTTGTTGCCCTGACATGACCAAAGCGGATCGGCTCTTCGGCGCCGGACCGACAACGAGGCGATTCATCAGCCCGGCGGCGGCGATGGTGTCGCAGCGAAGACACGGTCGCCGGAAACATGGATGCAGGAGGCGCATCCCCGGCGGAAAACAGGTACAAGAGACAAGGAACTCGATCATGCAGAGCGGCGGCATCGAAAGGGAGCTTACAGGCGACCTCCCATTTCCTGGAACGTTAATCGGAAGGAACGACATGGCGGCTTCCAATGAAGCTGAACAGAAGTTCGATCGGGTCAAGGCCCAGTTGAAGGCGCGTCTGGGAACCGAGGTCTATTCGAGCTGGTTCGGGCGCATGAAGGTCGCTGAATCCTCTAAGGGCATTGTCCGCATCTCAGTGCCAACCGCATTCCTGCGTTCATGGATCAACGGCCACTATCTCGATCTCATCACCGAGTTGTGGAAGCACGAGGATCCGGAAATCCTCAAGATCGAGATCGTGGTTCGCACCGCCACACGGCAGGGCCGCAACAGCGTCGAGCCAGAAGTGGCCCCGGCGCGCAAGATGACCAGGCAGACGCAAACCGCGCTCTCTGCGGGCACGGCGAGCCCCAGCAGGGTCGAACGGGTCCCGGTACCCCGCCCGGGGATGCCGGCAGAAACCGAGTTCCGGCACAATGTTCTCGGTTCGCCACTCGATCCACGCTATACTTTCACCTCCTTCATCGAAGGACCATCGAACCGAGTGGCTTTTGCCGCCGCCAAGGCGGTCGCGGAATCGCAGTCGAGCGCGGTGCGTTTCAATCCGCTCTTTCTTCACGCGACGGTCGGGCTGGGCAAAACGCACCTGTTGCAGGCGATCGCCGCAGAATCGCTGAAGCAGAATCCGAAATCGCGGGTCGTCTATCTGACGGCTGAGTATTTCATGTGGCGGTTCGCCACCGCGATCCGCGACAACAACGCACTGACGCTGAAAGAACAGCTGCGCGACATCGACCTCCTCATCATCGACGACATGCAGTTCCTGCAGGGCAAGTCGATCCAGCACGAATTCTGCCATTTGATCAACATGCTGCTCGACAGCGCCAAGCAAGTGGTGGTCGCTGCCGACCGGCCGCCGTCGGAATTGGAGTCGCTGGAGCCACGCGTCCGCTCGCGCCTCAACGGCGGCGTCGCGCTGGAAATGTCAGCCCCGGATTTCGCCATGCGTATCGGTATGCTCAAGCTCAGGCTTGCCACCGCCAAGCTCGACGATGCGTCGCTCGATATTTCCGAAGAGATCCTCAACCACGTCGCCCGCACGGTGACCGGCAGCGGACGCGAGCTCGAAGGTGCCTTCAACCAGCTTTTGTTTCGCCAATCCTTCGAACCGCAGATCACCATCGACCGCATCGACGAGATCCTTGGCCACATCTATCGTTCGGGCGAACCCAAGCGGGTGCGTATCGAGGACATCCAGCGCATCGTCGCGCGCCACTACAACGTGTCGAAGACCGAACTTCTGTCCAACCGGCGCACACGCACCATCGTCAAGCCACGGCAGGTCGCCATGTATCTGTCGAAGGTGATGACGCCGCGCTCGCTGCCGGAGATCGGGCGGCGGTTCGGCGGTCGTGACCATACGACCGTGCTGCATGCGGTGCGCAAGATCGAGGATCTTTCCGGTGCCGACAACACACTGGCGCAGGAACTCGAATTGCTGAGAAGGCTGATCAACGACCAGGCCTGACGGCCCGAAAAACGCCGGCTCGCGGACTCCGGCCTTTTTATCCCCTTTATCCCCGGAAAGCCCGTGCAGCCGGTCCGAACCGGTGGCGCGGGCTTGCGTTTGCCGGGTTTTTCCTGTCAGTTTACGCAGATTCTGAGCCTGTTCAGACCTTTCGCGGGGCGCCGCTTGCCGGAGACCCGTTCATTCATTCAAGCGAGCCTGTTTTGTCATGCGTGTTATCCTGGAACGGTCAAATCTCCTGAAGTCGCTCAACCATGTTCACCGCGTGGTCGAGCGGCGCAATACCATTCCGATCCTGTCGAACGTGCTGCTCAGCGCCGAGGGGGCCAGCCTTGAAATGAAGGCGACCGACCTCGACCTGGAGGTGACCGAAGCAACGCCGGCAAAGGTCGAACGTGGCGGGGCGACGACGGTCCCGGCACATCTGCTCTACGACATCGTGCGCAAGCTTGCCGACGGCGCGGAGGTGGCGCTGAAGACCGACGAAGACGGCAACGCCATGACGGTGACGTCGGGGCGCTCGAGCTTCCGCCTGCAATGCCTGCCGCAGTCCGACTTTCCCGAGCTTTCAGCCGGGTCGTTCTCGCATATTTTCCGGCTCGATTCCGTCGGACTAAAGGGCCTCATCGAAAAGACCCAGTTTGCCATCTCGACCGAGGAGACGCGCTATTATCTGAACGGCATTTATCTGCACACGCACGAGGCCGGCGGCAAGCTGAAGCTGCGCTCTGTCGCGACCGACGGCCACCGGCTGGCGCGCGCCGAGATCGATGCGCCGGCAGGCTCTGAGGGCATGCCTGGCGTCATAATCCCGCGAAAGACGGTCAGCGAGCTGCAAAAGCTGGTCGACGATCCCGATGTTGCAGTCACCACCGAGTTGTCCGACACCAAGATCCGTTTCACCATCGGCAGCGTTATCTTGACCTCCAAGCTGATCGACGGCACTTTCCCGGACTACCAGCGCGTCATTCCGACCGGCAACGACAAGAAGCTGATTATCGATCGCCAGAGTTTCGCCGCTGCCGTCGATCGCGTTTCGACCATTTCGTCCGAACGCGGCCGGGCGGTGAAGCTTTCGATCGCCGAAGGGCAGGTCACGCTTGCGGTCAACAACCCGGATTCGGGCAGTGCCACCGAGGAACTGGCGGCCGACTATTCGTCCGATCCGATTGAAATCGGCTTCAACGCCAAATACCTGCTCGACGTTGCCGCGCAACTGACCGGCACGGAGGCGAAGTTCATGCTGGCGGATGCCGGTTCCCCGACACTGATCCACGATATGGCCGACGAGACCGCGCTCTACGTGCTGATGCCGATGCGGGTGTAGGGCCCGAACGGGGCCATCTTGCTGTCGTGACCAGATCTGCAAAACCGCAGCAGACGTACATAAGTAAGCTCATACTTACGAATTTCCGCAACTATGCGGCGTTGGCAATCGACCTTGATCCCGGCGCTGTCGTTTTCTCCGGCGACAATGGCGCCGGCAAGACCAATCTGCTTGAAGCGATCTCGCTGCTCACGCCGGGCCGCGGCCTGCGCCGCGCACCCTATTCCGAGGTGGCGCGCGAAGGCGGCGACGGTGGCTTTGCGCTGCATGCCCGGCTTGACGGGCCGGAAGGCCAGGTCGAGATCGGTACCGGAATATCGGGCAGCGACGGCGAAGCCGGCCGGCGGGTGCGGATCAACGGCGCGACGGCACGCTCAGCCGAAGACATGCTGGAATGGCTGCGCGTGGTCTGGCTGACACCGGCCATGGACGGCCTGTTCCCCGGGCCGGCTGCCGACCGCCGGCGCTTCCTAGACCGGCTGGTGCTGGCGATCGATCCTGGCCACGGCCAGCGCGCGCTTGACTACGAAAAGGCAATGCGCGGCCGCAACAGACTGCTCGCCGACGGTTCACGCGACGGTGCCTGGTTCGATGCGATCGAGATGCAAATGGCCGAGACCGGCGTGGCGATTGCCGCGGCGCGTGCCGAACTGGTGCGCCTGCTCGCCGCCATGATCGACCGGCTGCCCGGCGACGGACCGTTTCCGCAAGCCGACATCGGCATCTCTGGCGAACTGGAAGGCGAACTCGGTATTTTGCCGGCCGTCGACGTAGAGGAACGGTTCCGTCGTGCGCTTGCCCAGGGGCGCGACCGCGACCGCACCGCCGGACGCACGCTCGACGGCCCGCACCGTTCCGACCTCGTGGTGCGCCACCGGCCCAAGGCGATGCCGGCCGAGCTCTGTTCGACCGGCGAGCAGAAGGCGCTGCTGGTCGGCATTGTCTTGTCGCATGCGCGGCTAACCGGTGAGATGTCGGGCATGACACCGATCCTGCTGCTCGACGAGATCGCCGCCCATCTCGACGGCGGTCGACGGGCGGCCTTGTTCTCGATCCTGGAGGAACTAAACTGCCAGGCCTTCATGACCGGGACCGATGCCGCGTTGTTTGACAGCCTCAAGGGACGCGCGCAATTCCTGACCGTCGATCACGGCACGGTCAGGCCGACCATTTGAACTTGGTTCATGGCGCACTTCTGAGCGGCATGCATTGATACCTGACAAGCTTTTTCCTCCGCTATATGGTCCGGCGATGATCACAGCCGCCCTCACCGATGAAGAGCTCGAACGCTACGCCCGCCACATCGTGCTGCCCGAGATCGGCGGCGCCGGCCAGCAGCGGCTGAAGCGGGCGCGGGTGCTCGTCATTGGCGCCGGCGGATTGGGAGCGCCTGTGCTCGAATATCTCGCCGCCGCAGGGATTGGCACTCTCGGTATCGTCGACGACGACATCGTTTCGCTTTCCAACCTGCAACGACAAGTGATCCACGGCACGGACATGGTCGGCATGGCAAAAACCGACAGTGCCA
Organism: Mesorhizobium sp. M1273; assembly: GCF_040318195.1. NCBI lineage: Bacteria > Pseudomonadati > Pseudomonadota > Alphaproteobacteria > Hyphomicrobiales > Phyllobacteriaceae > Mesorhizobium > Mesorhizobium sp. M1273. Next base: position 134,212 of record NZ_JAMYLV010000009.1, read on the forward strand.
GAGCGGCGATCATCCGCATCAATCCAAACGTCGTCGTGGAAGAGCACAATTTCAGGCTGACCGTCGACAACGCCCCTACCCTCATTGCCCGTTATGACATCGTCGTTGACGGCTCCGACAATTTCGAGACACGCTACGCGGTGGCCGACGCCTGCGCCGCGGAAAGCCGGCCGCTCGTGCATGCCGCCGTTGGCCGCTTCGACGGCTCGGTCACCGTACTGAAGCCATTCGAAACCGGCCCGGACGGCAAGTTGAACCCAAGCTACCGCGATCTCTTTCCCGAGGCGCCGCCGCCGGGACTTGTGCCATCCTGCGCGGTGGCCGGCATTGTCGGCGCGCTGACCGGGGTCATCGGCACGCTGCAAGCCATGGAAGCGATCAAGCTGATCACCGGGATTGGCGAGCCGCTGGTCGGACGACTGCTGCTCTACGATGCGCTGGCGGCACGCTTCGACACGATCCGCTACAAGCGAACCAGCCCATGAGCCTGCCTGCCGACGTTTCCATCGTGCAGCTTGCGGCCGATTTCGACCGTTGGGACGAGGTGCTGGCGCTGGTCATGCGCGCCTTCGCCTTTATGGACGAGGTTGTTGACCCGCCGTCCTCGGCGCATCGGCTCACCGTTGAAAATCTCAGGGCTAGAGCGCTGGAGGAGACAGCATTCCTGGCACTGAAGGGAAACGAGATCGTCGGTTGCGTCTTCGTCCTGAAGCGCGCAGACGACCTCTATATTGGAAAGCTCGCGGTCGAGCCGACGCTTCAGGGACAAGGCGTCGGAAAACAGCTGATGCAGGCCGTCGAAGATCTTGCCCGCAGCCGCAACAGGACCGCCATCGAGCTCCAGACCCGGGTCGAACTGACTGGAAACCACGCTGCCTTCGCCCGCCTCGGCTTTCGCGAAACCGAACGGACAGCACACAAAGGTTACGACCGGCCGACCTCAATCACCATGCGCAAGGTGCTTTTGTAAGCAAACGCTATCCAAAAGCGAGCAGGCAGCTGCCGCGACCAGAATTCGCTGCCACGATGGCCGGTCACGCCCGCAGCGGCAGCACGCGGTCGGGCGGGCGATGACCGTCGAAGAAGGCGCGGATGTTGATGATTACCTTCTCGCCCATGTCGATACGGCCTTCGAGCGTCGCCGAGCCCATATGCGGCAACAGCACGACCTTGCCTTTGTGGGCGAGTTTCAGCAGCTTGCTGTTCAGCGCCGGCTCGTGCTCGTAGACGTCGAGGCCGGCGCCGGCGATCTTGCCGTCATGGATGAGCTTGACCAGCGATTCCTCATCGATGATATCGCCGCGCGCGGTGTTGACTATGTAAGCTGACGGTTGCAGAAGCGCCAGCCGCCGCGCCGAAAGCAGGTGGAAGGTTGCCGGTGTCGATGGACAATTGACCGAGATAATGTCCATGCGGGCGAGCATCTGGTCAAGGCTTTCCCAATACGTGGCTTCCAACTCGTCCTCGATTGCCGGCAGTACGCGGTGGCGGTTGTGGTAGTGGATCGAGAGGCCAAACGCCTTGGCACGCCTGGCGACGGCGGTGCCGATGCGACCCATGCCGACAATGCCGAGCCGTTTGCCCCAAATGCGCCGGCCGAGCATCCAGGTCGGCGACCAGCCCGCCCATTTCTTATCGCCGGTCAGCACGTTGGCGCCTTCGGCCAGCCGCCGCGGTACGGCCAGCATCAGCGCCATGGTCATGTCGGCCGTATCTTCGGTCAGCACGTTCGGCGTGTTGGTCACGGTGATGCCTTTCTTGGCCGCTGCCGCAACGTCGATCTTGTCTACCCCATTGCCGAAATTGGCGATCAGCTTGAGGTTGTCGCCGGCCTGGGCAATCAGCGCCGCGTCGATATTATCGGTGACGGTCGGCACCAGCACGTCGGCCTCCTTGACCGCAGCCACCAGTTCCGGCTGCGTCATCGGCCTGTCCTCCACATTCAAGCGGGCGTCGAACAACTCGCGCATGCGGGTCTCGACCGGGTCGGGCAATTTGCGCGTGATGACGACGAGGGGCTTCTTTTTGCCTGCCATTGTTTTCCTCGAACCCGATCTCGTTGAGACCTCTTTAACCAAGAACGGCGAAACTGAGTGCCGATCGCGGTACCGGTCATTCATGTAACAAGCGGTTCCGCCGAAGACAAAGAAAAAGGGGCGAAGGCCGATGGGCCGGCGCCGAAAGGAACGAAAGTGTCTGGTTTCGCGTCGCTCCGCCTGACCCTCAGTGCAGCATTCCTCGGCGCTCTCATCCATAGCCCACTGGTGATGGCGCAAAGCGCCGCCGCACCCGCCCAGAGCATCACGCTCGGACCAAGCGGCTTGCCACTGCCGCGCTTCGTCAGCCTGAAATCCGGCCGCGTCAACTCGCGCGTTGGGCCGGGCGTCAATTATTCCGTCGACTGGATGTATATGAAGCCCGGCCTGCCGATGGAGATCATCCAGGAGTTCGATACGTGGCGCCGTGTGCGTGATGCCGACGGCTCGGAAGGCTGGATCAATCAGTCGCTGCTTTCGGGCCGTCGCACGGCGATCGTCGCCCCCTGGCAGCGCGGCAAGGACGCTCGCGTCAACCTCCTTGACGACCCGGCAAAAGACGCAGGCGTCATCGCGATCCTCGAACCGGGGGTGATGGGCACGATCAAGTCCTGCGATGGCCAGTGGTGCGAAATGACCTTCGACGGCCATACCGGCTGGCTCGCGCAGTCGCTGGTCTGGGGTGCCTATCCCGGCGAAAAGGTCAAGAACTGACTTTCCGAACCGCAGGTCGGGCCAGCGCTGCAAGCACCGGATCCGGCATTTGTTTCGCTGGTCTTCGGTTCGGGGATGGTTTAGCGGCCGATGCGGCCGAGATGGGTATCCTGGAAACTGCTTGACAGCTTCAAACCATAGCCCAGAGCGCGGTCGATGGCGATGTGGGCGATCCAGATCAGCGCGACAGCTACCGCCATTGCATTGTCAAAGACGCTGCCGACAAGCGCCAGCAGAACGGGGAAGATCAGTATGTGCAAGGCGTTGTAGGCGACGGCCCCGACGCGCGGCCCGGCGATGTAACCCAGCATCGACAGGTCGGGCGCCAGAATGAGCACGGCAAACAGCCACCAGGAAACACCGGCGATTGCATAGAAGATAAGAGCCGCCACCGCGACGGCGACCCATTCGAGCCGGAGCGTCAAATCCAGGAATTTCATAAGTGCCGGTCAGTCGCAGCGTTTCGGACGCAGTCTCACCACGATATCGACATTGGCGATCTCCATGCCCTCCGGCGGCTCCGGCAGGTTGGAAACCGTCACCGGGCCGCTGTCAATATCGAAGATCCTGTTTTCGCCCTCGATATAGAAATGATGGTGATCGGAGGTGTTGGTGTCGAAATAAGTCTTCGCCCCCTCGACGGCAAGGATGCGCAGAAGACCGGCCTGGGTAAACTGGTGCAGAGCATTGTAGACGGTGGCCAGAGACACCGGCACGCCGGCGGCAAGCGCCTCCTCGTGCAGTTCCTCGGCCGAAAGATGGCGGTCGCCCTTGGCGAAAAGCAGATCGGCCAGCGCGATGCGCTGGCGTGTCGGCCTCAGACCGGCCTCACGAACCCGCTTGTCCACAGCGACATTATCCTTCCGGCAACCCAGATCCATCTATCCGTCGCGCTCACAGTTCCGCCTCAGACGGTCCAAAATGGCAGAAATTGAGCATCTGCCGAAACTGGACGTGTCCTGACATATATTCTGTCGACCGAATGCGATCAATAGCGCGCATTGACCCGGGCAGACGGGCAGGTTAAGCGCAAACGCCGGTTTCCGGCCTGAAACAGATTGTGTTAGGAAACCACCGACAAGGGCGCCTTTCGCCCGGGACGATCACGGGGACGAGATTGATGGCGGATCCGAAATCCAGCTACGGTTACGAGGAATTGCTTGCCTGCGCCCGCGGCGAGCTGTTCGGACCGGGAAATGCGCAGCTGCCCTATCCGCCGATGCTGATGTTCGACCGCATCACCGAGATCAGCGAGACCGGCGGTGCGTTCGACAAGGGTTTCATCCGCGCGGAATTCGACATCAAGCCGGATTTGTGGTTTTTCGCCTGCCATTTCATCGGTAATCCGATCATGCCGGGATGCCTGGGCCTGGACGCCATGTGGCAGTTGACGGGGTTCTATCTCGGATGGCTCGGTGAACCCGGCAAGGGGATGGCGCTGTCGACCGGTGAGGTGAGGTTCAAAGGCATGGTCACGCCTTCGGTCAAGAAGGTGGAGTATGGCGTCGACTTCAAGCGCGTGATGCGCGGTCGGCTTGTGCTGGGCATCGCCGATGGCTGGCTGAAGGCAGATGGCGAGCCCATATACGCGGCAACGGATCTGAAGGTCGGTCTGTCCAAGCAATCGGCCGCCGTCTGAACGAAGACCCTACAGTACGACGTCTTGGACGTCTGATGAACGCTGTAGCACTTTAATTTTGCGCATGGTTCCATTCCGGAAATTGATTTCAGGTTCGGGGTCGGCGCTGGAAGGAGTTGCGAATGAGACGGGTCGTAGTCACAGGTCTCGGCATCGTGTCGTCGATAGGCAACAATGCCAACGAGGTGCAGACCTCGCTGCACGATGCCAGATCCGGCATCAGCTTCTCCGACTCTTTCGCCGAGCATGGCTTCCGTTGCCGGGTGTGGGGTGCGCCGACGCTGGACCCATCGGGCATGATCGACCGTCGCGCCATGCGCTTCCTGTCGCAGGGTGCTGCCTGGAACCATGTCGCAATGGACCAGGCGATCGCAGACGCCGGCCTCGACGAGGCCGACATCACCAATGAGCGCACCGGTATCGTGATGGGCTCCGGCGGACCGTCGACCCGTGCAATCGTCGAGGCGGCCGAGACCACGATTAAAAACGGCAGCCCCAAGCGGATCGGGCCGTTCGCGGTGCCAAAAGCGATGTCGTCGACCGCGTCGGCGACGCTTGCCACCTGGTTCAAGATCCACGGCGTCAACTATTCGATCTCATCGGCCTGCTCGACGTCTGCGCATTGCATCGGCAATGGCTACGAGCTGATTCAGTGGGGCAAGCAGGACATCGTCTTCGCCGGCGGCCATGAGGATCTCGACTGGACGATGTCGGATCTCTTCGATGCCATGGGCGCCATGTCGTCCAAGTTCAACGACAGGGCGTCGGTCGCCTCACGCGCCTACGACGTCGATCGCGACGGTTTCGTCATTGCCGGCGGCGCCGGCGTGCTGATTCTTGAAGAGCTCGAGCATGCCAAGGCACGCGGCGCCAAGATCTATGCCGAGATCGTCGGCTATGGCGCGACATCGGACGGCTACGACATGGTGGCGCCGTCGGGCGAAGGCGCGGCGCGCTGCATGAAGCAGGCGCTCGCAACGGTGTCCTCGCCGGTCGACTACATCAATACGCACGGCACCTCGACGCCGGTCGGCGACTCCAAGGAAATGGGCGCCATCCGCGAGGTGTTCGGCGAGAAGATGCCTTTCATCACGTCGACCAAATCGTTAACCGGCCATTCTCTGGGCGCCGCCGGCGTGCAGGAATCGATCTACTCGATCCTGATGATGCAAGGCGGCTTCATCGGCGAGAGCGCCCACATTGAGAACCTCGATCCGGAATTCGAGGGCATGCCGATCGTGCGCAAGTGCATCGACGATGCAAGGATCGACACCGTTTTGTCCAATTCGTTCGGTTTCGGTGGCACCAACGCAACGCTGATTTTCCAGCGCTATTCCGCATAAGGATTTGCCGACCATGGACGGATTGATGAAGGGCAAGCGCGGGCTTGTCATGGGTGTTGCCAACGATCATTCGATCGCCTGGGGTATCGCCCGCAAACTGTCCGAACATGGTGCGGACCTCGCCTTCACCTATCAGGGCGAGGCCTTCGGGCGCCGGGTCAAGCCGCTCGCCGAGAAATTGGGCGCATCCCTGGTGGTGCCTTGCGACGTCGAGGACAGCGTGTCGGTCGCCGCGACTTTCGAGACTTTGGGGAAGGCGTGGGGCGGGCTGGATTTCGTCGTCCATGCCATCGGCTTTTCCGACAAGAACGAGCTGAAAGGCCTCTACGCCGACACGAGCCGCGACAACTTCATCCGCACCATGGTGATCTCCTGCTACTCCTTCACCGAGATCGCCCGTCACGCCGCCACATTGATGAAGGATAGCGGTTCGATGGTCACGCTGACCTATGCCGGTTCGGTCCGTGTCATGCCGAACTACAACGTTATGGGTGTCGCCAAGGCGGGGCTGGAGGCCAGCGTCCGCTATCTCGCCAACGACTACGGCCCGCGCGGCATCAGGGTGAACGGCATATCGGCGGGACCGGTACGGACGCTTGCGGGCGCCGGGATTTCCGACGCACGCCACATGTTCTCCTACCAGCAGCGCAACTCGCCGCTACGCCGTACAGTGACGATCGATGAAGTCGGCGGCTCCGCGCTCTATTTGCTGTCCGACCTGTCCTCCGGCGTCACCGGCGAAATCCATTATGTCGATTCCGGCTATCACATCGTTTCCATGCCGACGCTTGACGAATTGAAGCAGACCGACGGCGGGCGGGAATAGCGCGAGCGACGTATCGCCGGCTTGCCCCGCAGGATTTCAGCGTCGCGCCGATAAGACCTTGAACATGCCGTCGCGGGCGAGCTCCGCATGGCTGGAGAAGGCGGCCGCCAGCACCGGTTCGTAGGGAAGCTGGCGGTTTGCCACCATGAACAGCCGGCCGCCGGGCTTCAGCGCCTTGCCTGCCGCGCGGATCATGCCGGCACCGATTTCCGGCTCAGTCGCCCGGCTGCGGTGAAAGGGCGGGTTCATGACGACCACGTCGTAGCGGCGCTCGACCGGTTCGCTCAACAGATCTATCCAGAAGAAACGTGGCTCCACGCCTGTGTTGCCGACATTGGCCTTGGCCGCCTCCAGCGCCTCGAAATCCGCTTCGTAAAGGTCAAGCGCCGATATGCCGGGTGAGCGGGCGGCGACTTCGGCGGCGACATAGCCCCAACCGGCACAGAAGTCCGCAACGCTGCCACGCAGATCGTTGGGCAGATTTTCGACTAGCAGCTTCGATCCGGCATCGATCTTGTCGAAGGAAAACATGCCTGGGGCCGTGCGGAAGCGGTCCTCGACCACCAAGTCCGGATTGGCGGCGCGAAGCGTTGCCGCGGCAACGGTATCGGCCGGCCGGCGAAACCAGAAGGCAATGCCGTGATGCTTCGGCAGGTGGCCTTCGAGCGGCACAAGGGCGCCGACATGCTTGCGCAGGCTGGCGATTCCATCGTCCTTGCTGCCGGCGACGACGATCAACCCGCCTGGTGCTGCGCGTTCGACCGCTTCGGCAACGCGCAACTCGTTTTGGCCGCGATGGCGGCCAGCGAGCACAAATGCCGCGTCGAAAGCCTCGCCTTCGACCTGCGGCGTGACCGCGAAGCCAGACGCCTGCAAGGCGCGAAAGTGCGGCCTGAAGCCTTGGACAAGATGAAGCTTGGCATCAAAACTTTCCGGCAAACGAAAGCCGGGCTCGGCACCGAGAAAGAGTATGCGTTCATCCTTTCGTGGCAGGGAGACAGCACCGGCCCCGAACGGATGGAAAAGCGTTTTCAGCGGCTCGGCGGACATTCACCACTCTTGAACTGCAAGGCTGTTGTTGAAACGCAAACGGGCGCGACCTTCCGGCGCGCCCGCTTCGATTGCATAGTTAGATCAGCTTAGGCGGCGTTTTCTTCGCCTTCGCTCTTCTTGTCGCGCACGATTTCCTTGCCGGTGGCCTGGTCGACGACCTTCATCGACAGGCGGACCTTGCCGCGCTCGTCGAAGCCCATCAGCTTGACCCAGACCTTGTCGCCTTCCTTGACCACATCGGAGGTCTTGGCGACGCGGTCATTGGCGAGTTGCGAGATGTGGACGAGGCCGTCACGCGGACCGAAGAAATTGACGAAAGCGCCGAAGTCGGCGGTCTTGACGACCGTGCCTTCGTAGATTTCACCGACTTCCGGCTCGGCGACGATGGTGTGTATCCACTTCTTCGCCGCCTCGATCTCCTTGGCATTGGCCGAGGCGATCTTGACGGTGCCGTCGTCCTCGATGTTGATCTTGGCGCCGGTCTTTTCGACGATCTCGCGGATGACCTTGCCGCCCGAGCCGATCACGTCGCGGATCTTGTCGGTCGGGATGTGCATGACCTCGATGCGCGGCGCGAACTCGCCGAGCTCGGCACGTGCGCCGGACAGAGCGTGGGCCATTTCGCCGAGAATGTACTGACGGCCATCCTTGGCCTGGTCGAGGGCGATCTTCATGATCTCCTCGGTGATGCCCTCGATCTTGATGTCCATCTGCAGCGAGGTGATGCCGTAGGCGGTGCCGGCAACCTTGAAGTCCATGTCGCCGAGGTGGTCCTCGTCGCCAAGGATGTCGGAGAGCACGGCGAAGCGCTCGCCTTCCTTGATCAGGCCCATCGCAATGCCGGCGACCGGCTTGGCAAGCGGCACGCCGGCATCCATCAGAGCCAGCGAGGTGCCGCAGACGGTAGCCATCGACGACGACCCGTTGGACTCGGTGATCTCCGAAACGACGCGCAACGTATAGGGGAACTGGTCGGCGGTCGGAAGCATCGGCCGGATGGCGCGCCAGGCGAGCTTGCCATGGCCGATTTCGCGGCGGCCCGGCGAACCCATGCGGCCGGTTTCACCGACCGAATAGGGAGGGAAGTTGTAGTGCAGGAGGAACTTCTCCTTGTACATGCCGGTCAACGAATCGACATACTGCTCGTCCTCGCCGGTGCCGAGCGTGGCGACGACCAGCGCCTGGGTCTCGCCGCGAGTGAACAGCGCCGAGCCGTGCGTGCGCGGCAGGACGCCGACTTCCGAGACGATCTTGCGGACCGTCTTCAGGTCGCGGCCGTCGATGCGCGAGCCGGTGTCGAGGATGTTCCAGCGCACGACCTTGGCCTGGAGCTCCTTGAACACGGTGCCGATCTGTTCGGACGTGTATTTGGCCTCTTCGCCTTCTGCCGGCGCGAACGCGGCCTTGACCTTGGCCTTGACGGCGTCGACGGCGGCATAGCGCTTCTGCTTGTCGGTGATCTTGTAGGCATCGCGAAGCTCGCCTTCGACGATCTTGAGCATCTCGGCTTCAAGTGCGGAATAGTCCGGCGCGTTGAAGTCGCGCGGGTCCTTTGCCGCGACTTCAGCCAGCTTGATGATCGCGTCGATCACCGGCTGGAAGCCCCTGTGGCCGAACATGACGGCGCCGAGCATAAGGTCCTCGCCGAGTTCCTTGGCTTCGGACTCGACCATCAGCACGGCGTCGGCGGTGCCGGCGACGACCAGGTCGAGCTTCGATTCCTGCATCTCGTCGACGTGCGGGTTGAGCACATATTCGCCGTTGATGTAGCCGACACGGGCGCCGCCAACCGGGCCCATGAACGGCACGCCGGACAAGGTCAGGGCGGCGGAGGTGGCGACGATCGACAGGATGTCCGGGTCATTTTCGAGATCGTGCTGGACGACGGTGACGACGATCTGGGTGTCGTTCTTGTAGCCTTCGGCGAAGAGCGGGCGGATCGGGCGGTCGATCAGGCGGGAAACCAGCGTTTCCTTCTCGCTCGGACGGCCTTCACGCTTGAAATAGCCACCCGGGATCTTGCCGGCGGCGTAAGTCTTCTCCTGGTAGTTGACCGTCAGCGGGAAGAAATCGAGGCCGGGTTTCGGCTCCTTCATCGAGACGACGGTGGCGAGAACCTTGGTTTCGCCGTAGGTGGCCAGCACCGCGCCATCAGCCTGACGCGCGATCTTGCCGGTTTCGAGAATGAGCGGACGGCCGCCCCATTCGATTTCCACTTTGTGGTAATTGAACATGTCTTGTCCTTCGTATGCGGAAAGGGCCGCGCCGTCTTAGCGTGCGCGGATGCCCCTTTCCCTTGGCTTCCTTTCTCGGGCAGCCACGGGCAAGACAACGGGAAGCTCGGCTATTCGGCGCATTTGCCGCACGAGCGTCCTGCAATCCTGCCCCATGACCGTCCATGGGCGGTTTCGAGCGGCCCTCTGCTGTTCGAAACCGGGTTGGCCAATCGATCCGAGTGGCCTTGCGCGTGAACCCGAAAACCAGGTTTTCGGAAAATATCCTGCGCAAATCTAAACTTCAGAGCGTCCTTTGCGCATCCAAACCGATGCGCGGCGCTCTACTTCCTTCATGGAGCCTTGGATGACCCGATGCTCCAATGCGCGACCGGCGGGCTCTCGAAAGAACCCGCCGGTCAATTCGTCAACGGCGCAGACCGAGCTTCTCGATCAGCGTCTGATAGCGCGCGTCGTCCTTGCGCTTGAGATAATCAAGCAGGCTGCGGCGCTGGGAAACGAGAGCGAGCAGACCACGGCGGGAATGGTTATCCTTCTTGTGGTCCTTGAAATGGTCGGTCAGGTTCTTGATGCGCTCCGAAAGGATGGCCACCTGGACTTCCGGAGACCCGGTATCGCCCTTGGCGGTTGCGAATTCGCCCATCAATTCCTTCTTGCGTTCGGCAGTAATCGACATCGTGTTTTTCCTTGTCTGTTTGAGGAAACGGGACGCCCTCAGCCGGGATGTCGTCCAGCAGGGGCCGGTGCAAGCAACGCGTCAAAGCGCGAAGCTGCGGCGCATATAGTGCAATTCCGACAAAAAGGCCAGCCTAATTCACAAGCCGGCTTTTTGCTGCATAAACGGGCACTTCCGCCTAGTCAGAGCCATTTCTTCCATTTGAAGTACGCAAAGAGCCCGACCGCAACAAGCGCCATGAAGACGAGCGACAGGGGATAGCCGTAATAGGCCTTCAGCTCCGGCATGTTCCAGGGCGAGGTGTCGGGGTCGAAATTCATGCCCCATACGCCGACGAGAAAGGTAAGCGGCATGAAGATCACCGAGACGATCGTCAGATAGCTGATGACGTCGTTGGTGCGCGCCTGGCTGAGCGACAAGTGCATCTCGATCAGGCCGGTCAGCATGTCGCGCTGGGTTTCGACCAGTTCGATCAATCGCAGCGAATGATCGAGCGTGTCGTTCAGAAATATCTTGGTTTCGGCCTTCACATAAGAGACGTCATTGCGGATCATGGTCGCCAGCGCGTCGCGCATCGGCCAAAGCACGCCCTTCAGCACATTGGCATCGCGCCGCAATTCGTGAAGCTGCCGCATCTGATGCTTGTGCGCCTGGTTCAGCATCTGGTCCTCAATGCTGTCGACCAATTCGCCGGCAGCCTCGATTGGCGGGAAATAGCTGTCGACGATGGCGTCGATCAAAGCATAGGCGAGATAGTCGGCGCCGCGCGAGCGCAAGCGGTTGGGCACCGAGCTTGCGATCCGCTTGCGCACGGGATCGAACGGGTCGCCTTCGCGTTCCTGGAAGGTGACGACGAAGTTCCTGCCGAAGAAGACGGCGATCTGTTCGTAGCGATGCGCGGTGACATCGTCGATCATCCTGACGACGACAAAGGCATGGTCCTCGAAGAAATCCACCTTCGGCCGTTGGCCGGTGTTGACGACATCTTCCAGCGCCAACGGATGCAGGTTGAAGATCCGGCCGATCTCCTCGATCAGCTGGATGTTGGCGAGGCCTGTGCAATCGAGCCAGATAACCGGCCAATTGTGGCAATGGGTGTTGACGTCGTCGATGCTGGCATTGTCGATGGTCTTGAACTTTTCGGGCGAGATCAATGTCAGCCTGAGCTCGGAACGGCGTGCCGCCGGGTCGGCGATCAGCGTGCCGGGCGAGGCCCCGACCGGCGGCCTCCGTGTTTTGAGCGCCGCTCGTTTGTTGACCGTGTCAGCCTTTGCCATGTGCCCCCTCGAGTGCAGCGTCGAACGGCACTACAGCGCAGTGCATCCTTTCGGACGGCAAACGACGCCGTAGGCCTGTTGATTTAGCGCATGATCCTTTCCCAAAATAGAATCCGGTTGGAGATCATGCGCCGAGAGACAGCTGTTACCCGATAAAGACCCGCTTTGGCTTGAACATGCCTTGCTCGATGGCGCCGATGGCGACCAGCTTGCCGCGCGCGGTGGCGCAGGCCTCCTCCGCTTCTACCGGCGCGTCACGGCCGCGAATGATGACCGGATTGCCGAGGCGGATTTTGGTTGCCGCATCATCGCTGATCGCGACCTGCGGCAGGCATTCGAGCGCGGCGGCGGTGTCGACCAGAAGTGCATCGATGGCACCGAAGTCGATCGGGGCGTCTGCTGCTTGCGGCTCGCCCTGCTCGCCGAAGCGGGCGGCTTCCAGCTCGGCCAGGGTAACGAAATCTTCCTGCGTGAACGGCTCGACCTCGACCCGCCGCAGCTCGGCGATGTGACCAAAGCAGCCAAGGTCGCGGCCCATGTCGCGCGCCAGCGAGCGGACATAGGTGCCCTTGCCGCATTCGACCTCGAAGATGGTGCGATCGGCCATGTGCTCGACCAGATCGAGCCGGCCGATCTCGACCTCGCGTGCCGGAATGTCGATCGTCTCGCCATCGCGGGCAAGGTCGTAGGCGCGCTCGCCGGCGATCTTGATCGCCGAAAATTGCGGCGGCGTCTGCATGATGACGCCGGTATATTTCGAAAGCAGCGCCCGTACGTCGGCTTCCGCCGGACGGCGGTCCGAGCTTTTGGTCGCCGGGCCTTCGAGGTCGTCGGTCGAACGCTCCTCGCCCCAGGCAACCGTGAAGCGGTAGACCTTGGCGCCGTCCTGGACGTATGGCACGGTCTTGGTCGCTTCGCCGAGCGCGATCGGCAGCATGCCGGACGCCAGCGGGTCGAGCGTGCCGGCATGGCCGGCCTTTTCCGCCTGGAACAGCCATTTGATCTTGGAGACGGCTTCAGTCGAGCCCATGCCGACCGGCTTGTCCAGTACCAGCCAGCCCGAGATCGGCCGGCCCTTCTTCTTGCCGCGACGCGCCACTATTCGCTGTCCTTCCGGTCGTCTTTGTCTTTGTCGTCGGCGCTGAGATCGCGCGCCACTTCGGGCGAGTGCAGCAACTCGTTTATCTTCTGGAAATTGTCGTAGCTGGTGTCGAGCCGGAAGCGGAATTCCGGCATGTACTTCATCTGGCGCAGCGCGCCGGAGACGCGGCCGCGCACGAACTTCGCATGCTTGTTGAGCGCCTCGATCACCGCCCCGGCATCCTTGGCGCCGAGCGGCGAAACGAAGGCGGTGGCGATCTTGAGATCGGGCGACATGCGCACTTCCGAGACCGAAACCACCGTGTTCTCGATCAGCGGATCGAGGATCTCGCCGCGCTGCAAGGTTTCCGACAGAGCATGGCGCACCTGCTCGCCTACGCGAAGCATGCGCTGGGATGGGCCTGATGTGATTGAACGGGACATTTTTCTCTATCCTGAAATCGTGGGGCGCGGGATAGGACCGCACCACATGTCTCATATGGTTTGGGCGGCGGTCTTTCGACCACCGCCCGGTCTCGATGGATGCCCGAACTCGAACGTTCGAGCTCAGAGCGTCCTGGTCACCATCTCGACGCGGAAGCACTCGATGACGTCACCGACGCGCATGTCCTCGTAGTTCTGGAAGGCCATGCCGCATTCCTGGCCGCCCGGAACTTCCGAAACCTCGTCCTTGAAGCGCTTCAGGGTCTTCAGCGTGCCTTCGTGGATGACGACGTTGTCGCGGATCAGGCGCACGCCCGCACCACGCTCGACCTTGCCTTCGGTGACACGGCAGCCGGCGATCTTGCCGACCTTGGTGATGTCGAAGATCTCGAGGATCGCGGCATTGCCGATGAAGGTCTCGCGCCGCTCCGGCGAGAGCAGGCCGGAAAGAGCCGCTTTCACATCATCGACCAGATTGTAGATGATCGAATAGTAGCGGATCTCGATGCCTGCCGCAGCCGCGGCTGCGCGGGCCTGCGCATTGGCGCGAACGTTGAAGCCGATGATCGCAGCCCCCGAAGTTTCCGCCAGCGACACGTCGCTTTCAGTAATGCCGCCAGCCCCCGCATGGACGATGCGGGCGCGCACCTCGTCGGTGCCGAGATTGTCGAGCGCGGCGTTGATCGCCTCGATCGAGCCCTGCACGTCGCCCTTGATAACCAGCGGGAATTCTTTCAGTCCGCTGGTCTGCAACTGCGACATCATCTGCTCCAGCGAACCGCGCTGGCCGGCATGCCTGGCAACCGCCTTCTCGCGTGCCAGACGCTGGCGGTATTCGGTGATCTCGCGGGCGCGGGCCTCGTTGTTGACCACGGCGAAGCGGTCGCCGGCCTGCGGCGTGCCTTGCAGGCCGAGCACCTCCACCGGCATTGCCGGCGGCGCTTCCTTGACCTGCTCGCCGCGATCATTGACGAGCGCGCGTACCCGGCCCCATTCGTTGCCGGCGACGAGAATGTCGCCCGGCATCAACGTGCCGGTCTGCACCAGCACGGTGGCGACTGGGCCGCGGCCCTTGTCGAGCTGGGCTTCGATGACCACGCCTTCGGCGGTGCGGTCCGGATTGGCCTTCAGGTCGAGGATTTCGGCCTGCAGCAGGATCGCTTCGAGCAACTTGTCGAGATTGATGCCCTTGGTCGCCGACACCTCGACATCCAGCACCTCACCGCCCATGGATTCGACGAACACCTCGTGGCGCAGCAGTTCCGAACGCACCTTCTGCGGGTCGGCGTCATGCTTGTCGATCTTGTTGATCGCCACAATGATCGGAACGCCGGCCGCCTTGGCGTGATTGATCGATTCGATCGTCTGCGGCATGACGCTGTCGTCAGCTGCCACCACGAGGATGGCGATATCGGTCGCCTGGGCACCGCGGGCACGCATCGCCGTGAAGGCGGCGTGGCCGGGCGTGTCGATGAAGGTAACCTTGTGACCGTTCTTCTCGACCTGATAGGCGCCGATATGCTGGGTAATGCCGCCGGCCTCGCCGGAGACGACGTTGGCATTGCGGATGGCATCGAGCAACGAGGTCTTGCCGTGATCGACATGACCCATGATCGTTACCACCGGCGGACGCGGCTGCAGGTCCTCGGGACGATCGGCGATGTTGAACAAGCCCTCTTCGATGTCGGACTCGGCGACGCGGCGGACCGTATGGCCAAATTCGGTGGCGACGAGTTCGGCCGTGTCGGCGTCGATGACGTCACCAGGCTTCAGGATCTGGCCCTGCTTCATGAAGAACTTGACCACGTCGACAGCGCGCTCGGACATGCGCTGCGCCAGCTCCTGGATGGTGATGGTTTCGGGCAGGATCACTTCACGCATGACTTTCTCGCGTGGCTCGTTATGCAACGCGCGCTTGAATTTCTCCTGACGGCGGCGCATCGACGAGAGCGAGCGGGCGCGCGCATCCTCGTCGGAAAGCGCCGAATTCAGCGTCAGCTTGCCGCGGCGGCGGTCCTCCTCGCCCTTGGTCGGTTTGGCCGGACGCGCCACTTCCGGCGTGACCAGACGGCGCACTGGTGCGCCGGCACCGGTCCGCTTCGGTTTGACCTCTTCCTCGTCATCGACTGTTGCCAGTTCGGCGGCGAGCGGCGCACGGCGGCGCGCCTCTTCCTCGGCACGGCGGCGGGATTCGGCCTCGGCTTGCAGCCGTGCCTCTTCCTCGGCCTGACGGCGAGCCGATTCCTCCCGCTCGCGGCGGCGGCGCTCTTCGTCCTCGCTGCGGCGCTTGGCTTCCTCGATGGCGCGCTGGCGATCCTCGACATCGCGGACCTTCGAGCCCTCGAGAGCCCGGCGGCGTGCTTCCATTTCCTGGCGCGACAACTCGTTCAGCACCATGCCGCCGCGTTCGACCGGCGGCGGAGGGGGAGGCGCCTTGGGAGCTTCCTGCACGGCGGGCGCTGCCGCGACCGGCTTCGGCGTGAAGACGGACACAGGCGCTGCCGCCGGCTCCGGCTTGTCGCCGGGCAGCGAGAACTTGCGCTTCTTGGTCTCGACGACCACCGACTTGGTGCGGCCGTGCGAGAAGTTCTGGCGCACCGTGCCCTGTTCCATACCGGGGCGCTTCAGCGTCAAGGTCTTCTTCGGCGTAACACTCAGCGTCTTGTCGTCGCCCGATTTCGTATCGCTCATTCCATATCCTCTGCGGCATCATCTTCGTCAGCAACGGCCGCAAGCATTGCCAGATCGTCCGGGGAACCGCCCCGATATCGGTCGAGCGCAACCATGCGCTTCTGGACCGCCCTGCCCGCGTCTCCCGCGAGAACGGCAGCATGTATCACATTTGTACCCCCCAATGCCAAGCTCAACTCGGCCTCGGAGAAAAGTTTGTAAGCGCGGATCGCAGGCCCGCCGAGGTGGACGGTTGCCCGTCGCGCCTGGCTTATCTTGCGGACGCCATCGTCGGAACCCTCGGTCGCGTGGAGCACGAAAAGTGCAAGTCCGCCGCGCACGGCGCTCTCGACCTTGGTCGCTCCGAGCGCTATGGCGCCCGCCTTGCGGGCCAGGCCAAGCATGCCCAGAGCGGACCTGGAAAGCAGCGCGTCGACCATGCCGCCAAGATTGGCCGGCACGCTCACCTGCGCCTTAAAAGCACGGGCAAACAGATTTTTGGCCGCTGCCTTTTCTATATGTAGGCGGTCGGCCGTCACCCAGCAACCGCGGCCGGGCAGGTTTCTCTTGATGTCCGGAACGACGGCCGAATCCGGGCCGACGACGAAACGGATCAGTTCATCCGGTTCGGCTTGCCTGCGGGTGACGATGCAGGTGCGATCGTTCATCTCGTCCAAGGGCGGGTTCGGTGCGATGCGGTTTCACCTCACGCACCGACGGTTTCGTCAGCCGGCACGCCCTCGGCGGCAAGCTCGTCTTCGGTGATCCAGCCAGCCTTCAGGCGAGCCGCCAGGACCATCTGCTCGGCATCGGCGCGTGATACGCCGTGGTTGGCGAGCACACCCGGGAATACCTTCGTCTCGCCGTCCTTGCGTTCCTTCCAACCGGTCAGGTCGTCGGCGGCGTAGCCGGCGAAATCCTCGATCGTCTTCACGCCGTCCTCGCCGAGCGTCACCATCATGGCGGTGGTGATGCCGGGAATCTCGCGCAGCTCGTCCTTGACGCCGAGCGCCTTGCGCTTCTCGTCATGCTCGGCTTCGATCTTCTCCAGATATTCGCGGGCGCGGGTCTGGATTTCCGAAGCCGTGTCCTCGTCGAAGCCGTCGATCGACGCGATTTCGCCGGAGTCGACATACGCGACCTCCTCGACGCTGGTGAAGCCTTCGGAAGCGAGCACCTGGCCGACCATCTCGTCGACGTCGAGGGCTTCCATGAACAGCGACGACCGTTCGACGAATTCCTTCTGGCGGCGTTCGCTCTCTTCCTGCTCGGTCAGGATGTCGATATCCCAGCCGGTGAGCTGCGAGGCAAGACGGACGTTCTGGCCGCGGCGGCCGATGGCCAGCGACAGCTGATCGTCGGGAACGACGACCTCGATGCGCTCGGCATCCTCGTCGAGCACGACCTTGGCGACTTCCGCCGGCTGCAATGCATTGACAATGAAGGACGCCGCCGAAGGCGACCAAGGAATGATGTCGATCTTCTCGCCCTGCAATTCACCGACGACCGCCTGGACGCGGCTGCCGCGCATGCCGACGCAGGCGCCGACCGGATCGATGGAGCTGTCGCGCGAGATGACAGCGATCTTGGCGCGCGAACCCGGATCGCGGGCGACCGACTTGATCTCGATGATGCCGTCGTAGATTTCCGGCACTTCCATGGTGAACAGCTTCGCCATGAACTGCGGATGGGTGCGCGACAGGAAGATCTGCGGGCCGCGCTGTTCGCGGCGCACGTCATAGACATAGGCGCGGACGCGATCGCCATATTTGTAGTTTTCGCGCGGAATCAGCTCGTCGCGGCGGATGATCGCCTCGCCGCGGCCGAGATCGACGATGACGTTGCCGTATTCGACGCGCTTGACGGTACCGTTGACGATCTCGCCGATACGGTCCTTGTATTCGTCGTATTGCCGGTCCCGCTCGGCCTCGCGCACCTTCTGCACGATGACCTGCTTGGCCGACTGGGCGGCGATGCGGCCAAAATCCATCGGCGGTAGCTGTTCGGCAATGAAATCGCCGAGCTGGGCGTCCGGATTGCGCTCGCGCGCCGAGGAAATGGCAATCTGTGTCGCGTAGTCATCGACCTTCTCGACCACTTCCATCAGCCGCTGCAGCTTCATCTCGCCGGTGTTGGCATTGATGTCGGCGCGGATATTGGTTTCCTGGCCGTAGCGCGAGCGCGCGGCCTTCTGGATCGCATCGGCCATGGCGGCGATGACGATCGACTTGTCGATCGACTTTTCACGCGCGACCGCATCGGCGATCTGCAGCAGTTCAAGCCTGTTGGCGCTTACAACCATCTTCTTTCTCCCGAGCTTGTTGCCGACCTCTACGGCCGGCAGCCCAATCACATTTCCTGTTCGGTTTCGTCTTCCGCACCCTCTGGTGCGTCTTCGGGTTCGCCGCGGCGTTTCCTGGCTTCCTTGCGCGCCCGATTGTCCTTCGACAGCGCATCGCGGATAAGGTCGTCGGTCAGAATCAGCCGCGCTTCGGCAATCGCATCGTAGGGAACACGTACCGTCGGCTCCTCGCCGTAAGCGGCCTTGTCACGCTCGATCAGCACACCGTCCGCGTCGCTTTCGGCGATCTTGCCCTTGAAGCGCTTACGGTCGGCGACGAGAACCGACGTTTCCATCTTCACCAGATGGCCGGTCCAGGCTGCAAAGTCCGATTTGCGGACCAGCGGCCGGTCGATGCCCGGCGACGACACTTCGAGATGATAAGCCTTCTCGATCGGATCATCGACATCGAGCGCCGGCGATACCGCCCGGCTGACCTCTTCACAATCCTCGACCGTCATGGTGCCGTCCTCGCGCTCGGCCATGATCTGCAGCGTCAGCCCGTTCTGGCCCGACAAGTGCACACGTACCAAGCGGAAGCCAATGGCGCGCAGTACCGGCTGAACGATCAGCGCGATGCGCGCATCGATGCCGCTTTCGCGGATGATGCGGTCGTCGCCTTCGCTTGCCGTCACTGTCATTCGGTCCCGTCACTCGATTTCTGTCGGTCGGCAGGTAATAAAAAAGAGCGGGACCGGGTGGACCCACTCTTCGTCATACCGACCAAGAATTTGAAGCTGATATAGACGATCGTGGTCCTCGTTTCAAGCCCGTCCTGCATGACGGCAAGGCTCCGAGTCCGCAGCGCTGCTCCAAATGCATGGCGCCCATGCAGTGATCACCGTTTGAGCACCGGCCACGCACGACTATCTACGTTGCATTGCACAATTGGAGCGCTCACTGCGCTCGAAAGGGTCCCATCATGAACAATCGTGGATTTTTTTCAGCCATAGGCGATGTCTTTAGCGTGTTCGGCAGCGCCGTAGCCGCGTCGCGGGCTGTGGAAAGCGGTCGCAAGCCGCGTGCGCATGATCTGCGCAATCCCGGCATGGAGCCGGCAGCCTTCGACAAGATCCGTCGCTTCTGAGCCAAGTGAGCGCCGAGAGCCTTCGGCCGGCTCGCCTTGTGCTCAGCTCTAATTTCCCGCTTATTTCCGCACGAAGGTGAGATAGGCGGGCCGTCGGCCTTCGCGAATGGCCTTGGCCTCATAGCGCGTCCCCGGCCAGCCATCATAGGGCCGGTGCCAGTCGGCTGCTTCGCTTGCCTGCCACGTGAAGGCGTCGTGCGCCCGGCAATGCAGGAGCGTCCAGTTCACATAGCTATCGATATCGGACGCAAAGTGGAACTTTCCGCCGTGCTTCAGGACGCGCGCGAAGCGGTTGAGATTGACCGGGCTGACGAAGCGCCGCTTCCAGTGCTTCTTCTTCGGCCACGGATCCGGATAGAGAAGGTCAATGCCGTCAAGCGAAGCCTGCGGCAGCCAGTCCAGCAGACGTGTGGCGTCGTCGTCGTAGACGCGCAGATTGGCAAGCGGCCGCTCCCGGACCGCCATCATCATCTTGGCCATGCCGTTGACGAAAGGCTCGACGCCGATAAAGCCGGTCGCCTGGCTGGCCGTAGCACGGTGCAGAAGATGTTCGCCGCCGCCAAAACCGATTTCGAGCTGGACAGCCGAAACTTCGGCTTCGAAAAGGCTGCGCAAGTCGGCCGGCGGTTCAACCGTCAGATCGAGCTTGTAGGCGGCGAAGCCGCTCTCCAGCGCCGCTGCCTGTTGTGGTCGAATGGTCTTGCCGCGCCGGCGACCGAAAAAGGCCTCGGTCGCACGGCTTGGCCGGTCCTTCGGATCCATAGGCGCCGCGGTTAGGCGGCGACTGCTTCGGCGACCGGTTCGGCGAGAGCGTCCTTGAGCGCCTTGGCGAGATCGGTCTTCTCCCAGGAGAAGGATCCGTCGCGGCCGGCCTTGCGGCCAAAATGGCCGTAGGACGACGTCTTGGCATAGATCGGCTTGTTGAGATCGAGGTGGCGGCGGATGCCGGAAGGCGACAGGTCCATCACGGCGCGCAGTGCACGCTCGAGTTTTGCCTCGTCGACCTTGCCGGTGCCGTGCAGGTCGACGTAGATCGACAGCGGCTGGGCGACACCGATCGCATAGGAAAGCTGGATGGTGCAGCGATCGGCGAGCTTTGCGGCAACCACGTTCTTGGCGAGATAACGCGCCGCATAGGCCGCCGAGCGGTCGACCTTGGTGGTGTCCTTGCCAGAAAAAGCGCCGCCGCCATGAGGCGCAGCCCCACCATAAGTGTCGACGATGATCTTGCGGCCGGTCAGGCCGGCGTCGCCATCAGGCCCGCCGATGACGAACTTGCCGGTCGGATTGATGTACCAGTTGCAATTGTCGGCAATCTTCAGGTCGCCCAGTGCTTCGCGAATATAGGGCTCGACGACGTTGCGCACCTTCTTCGAATCCCACGTCTCATCGAGATGCTGGGTCGACAGCACGATCTGCGTCACTTCCGCCGCTTTGCCGTCGACATAGCGGACGGTGACCTGGCTCTTGGCATCCGGCCCGAGCCTGCCGGCATCACCGCTGCCTTCATGGCGCGCAGCCGCCAGCAATTCGAGGATCTTGTGGCTGTAATAGATCGGCGCCGGCATCAAGTCCGGGGTTTCGCGGCAGGCATAGCCAAACATGATGCCCTGGTCGCCGGCTCCCTCCTCGCCTTGCCGGTCGGAGGCGTTGTCGACGCCTTGGCCGATATCCGGCGACTGGCCGTGCAGCAGGACCTCGATCTTGGCTGTCTTCCAGTGGAAGCCGGCCTGCTCGTAGCCGATTTCGCGGATCGCCTTGCGAGCGACCGACTTGAACTTGGCCGGGTTGACGATCGGATGGCCGGCCGCATCCTTCAGGACGTTGCCCTCCTTGTCCTTCTTGAGCAGCGTCTCGGGGACGCGCACCTCGCCGGCGATGACAACGCGATTGGTCGTCGCAAGCGTCTCGCAGGCAACGCGGACCTTCCACGGGTCCATGCCGGTCTTTCTGGCTTCGCGATAGACGAGATCGACAATCTCGTCGGAGATGCGGTCGCAGACCTTGTCGGGATGGCCCTCGGCAACGGATTCCGAGGTGAAGAAGTAATTGTGCCGCGTCACGGGTGTCCCCTCTTGAAAAAAATATCGGCAGGCCGCCGATTTTGGCGCGCCAGTTGTTAACGGTGCCGGGCGTCGCTAGTCAAGCCATGCAGCCGTTCTGGCATGAATTTTGACGTTATTATCCTTGCATCCCGAGACGGCGGCAGGGCGCACTGCGATCAGCCCTTGCGCAACAGACTGAGGAAAACGGCTTCCAGGAAGCGAGTCGAGCGAAATCGATCTGCGCTTTAGCGCATCTGCGGAATGAACATCCCTCAATGCGCGCAGCCGCGAGAAATTGCATGCCCAGCTACGACGAGCCCTTCCTTGTTGAACTCTTCACGGGCCAGTCAATCGACTTCGTCGGTGGAAAGCGACTTCACCAACTCGATGATCTTGCGGCGCACTTTCACATCGGCGATCTTGACGAAGGCGCGATTCAGCTGGAGGCCTTCCGGGCTGCCGCAGAATTCGACGGCGGAGGTCATCGAAGCATCCTCGGCAAATCCACGGTTGCCCACGGGCTCCTGACCGGGCGCATCCTCGAAAAAGAAGGCGACGGGGACGCCGAGTATGGAGGCGATTGCCTGCAAACGGCTGGCGCCGACGCGATTGGTGCCCTTTTCGTACTTTTGGATCTGCTGGAACGTTATGCCGAGGTTTTCACCCAGTTTTTCCTGGCTCATTCCCAGCATATTGCGGCGAAGCCGGATGCGGCTTCCGACGTGGATGTCGATCGGATTCGGCTTTTTCTTGTTTTCTTCTGTCATTTTTTCCTCGCCGAATTTTTCCGGCTTTTTCTATTTTGCTGCCCAAACGACGCCGCGGCCCGTGCCCCAACAGAACGACCTTATCGACTTCGAAAATTTTCAGGCGCTTACAGTATGAGTTTCTAATGTGTCGGCTGTCAATTCGCCCGTAGCCTTTGCCTTACGTTCAAAATGCATGCCGCAACGGCAAGCAAAAACATGATCAGCATTCCGTTAATGCGTCGTTGGCCGGAGGAAACGATGGCTTGGTTGGAGATCGGCACACGCACATCGATCGCGCCGCGTGCATCGATTGCCAGCGCGTCGACGATGCGACCGCGCGAGTCGACAACGGCCGAAATGCCGTTATTAGCCGCGCGCAACAGGGGCACCCCATTCTCCACCGCCCGGATCTGCGCCTGCCTGAAGTGCTGGTACGGCCCCGGCGTGTCGCCGAACCAGGCGTCATTGGTGACGTTCACAATAAGCTCGGCTGACGTTGCGTCAACTGCGACCAGATCGGGAAAGATGACCTCATAGCAAATAAACGGCAGCGCCCGGATACCGCCGGGCAGCGCGATCGGATGCCGCTCATTGCCCGCCGCGAAGGTCATTGGACCGGCAACAAGCTGCTCAAGCCCGAAGCGGCCGAGCAGATCGGCAAAAGGCAGGTATTCGCCGAAGGGTACCAGGTGGACCTTGTCGACGGCATCGACGATTTCGCCCCTTTCGTCGATCGCCACCACAGAGTTGTAGTAACGGCTGCCGGCCGCCGAGCCGCCTTCTTCGCGAACGACGCCGGCGACCAGCATCTGGCCATCGCCGAGCATCTCTCCGATCGCAGGCAGGGCATCCGGACGTTCGGTGAACAGAAACGGCACGGAGGTCTCCGGCCACAGGATCAATTGCGGCCTGTCATGGCCGGGTTCCGGCGCCTTGGCCGAAAGCCCCATCATGGTGGCGAAGATGCGGTCACGCACCGAGGTATCCCATTTTTCCGTAAGGTCGACGGCAGGCTGCACGATACGGACGTCAAGGCTGCGGGCGGCCGGCTTTTCGGGGGCGGCGAGCCGGATATAGCCGAAGCCGGCATGGGCGGCGACGAGCACGACAAGCAATGCCGCGCCGAGGCGGAGATGCCGGCGCGCCGCAAGCAGCGCCGGCAGCGCAAAGACGAAGACCGCAAGCGCGTCCATGCCGACCATGCCGGTCACCGAGACGCTCTGCATCAGCAAAGGTACCGGCATCGCCGCATAGCCGACGGCATTCCACGGAAAGCCGGTGAACAGGAAGCCGCGCAGCCATTCCGCCAGCGCAAAGCCGAAGGCGAGCGCGGCGATGCGTCCGATGTCGTTGCTCCACAACAGCCGGGCGACCACGGCGGCGAAACCATAGAAGAAGGCGAGCGCGAGGGGGATGCCGACCACCGCGAACGGCAAGGCCCAGGCAAAGCTGTCGGCCTCGACCAGAAGCGCCGAGCCGACCCACCAGAGACCGGCAAGAAAGTAGCCGAAACCGAACCACCAGCCGATGGCGAAGGCCGGACGCAAGCGCCGCAGAAAACCGTCCGAGGCTTCGCCGGTCGCGCCGTCGAGGAGCCACACCAGCAGGGGAAACGAAACGAAACAGACGGCGAAGAAATCGTACGGCGCCTGGGCAAGAACCGCCAGCGCGCCGGCAAGAAACGCCACCAGCGCGCGCCGCCAGCCCCAAAGCAGAATTATCCGGCCGGCCTGGCGCTCCATCTATGCTTCCGAGTCGTGCGAATCAGGAAGCAAGATTTATCAGGCCGCGGCCTTGGCTCCAAATGGCGCCCAGCTGGGGCTGCCGAGCATTAACTTCGGCCTCGACCTCGGCAGACCTTGCCCAGCGATGCGATGATGCTGGTCGTCACGGGAGCACAATTCACTTGAGGCGACATTCGCTGCTCAATGGCGTCTGGCCATGCTGATGGTTTCCGTCCCAAGTGCAGTCCTGCTGTTCGCGCTGGCTCGGCCTTGGAAAGGAACTCTTTCGGTGTCGGATCTTTGGACCGCATTCGCTGCAAGCCATGGTCCAGGGTTGGCTCTAACGGCCAGCTAAGACGCTAAACGGTTTCCACCGCTTGCCGAAACGCAGCGTCTAAGCCTGCTCGGTGCGGACGGCGCGGCGGCGGCGCTCGCCCTTCAGGGTCTCGACGATGCGCACGCGCTTGACGCGGCGCGGATCGGCGTCGAGCACATGGAACTCGAAGCCGGGTATGGCCTGCACCACTTCGCCGCGCGCCGGCACCCGGCCAAGCGTGTTGAAGATCATGCCGCCGATCGTGTCGACATATTCGCCGTGCTCGCCGGCGGCGAAATCCTCGCCGATCATCTTGGCGACGTCGTCGATCTCGGCCTTGCCGTCGACGATGAAGACGCCTTCGCCGGCCTGGGTAATCATCGGCTCGTCCTCGTCATGCTCGTCCTCGATGTCGCCGACCACCATCTCGACGATATCCTCGAGCGAGACGAGACCGTCAGTGCCGCCATATTCGTCGATGACCAGCGCCATCTGGGTGCGCGTCGTCTGCATTCGCCCCATCAGGTCGGAGGCGAGCATCGACGGCGGCACGAACAGCACCGGTCGGATCAGGCTGAGATCGCCGATGGTGCGCGCCAGATCGACCTGGGCGAGATCGAGAACCGTCGCGACCGGAGTTTTCCTGGTCGTCCTGCCCTTTCTGACGCGGGCGACCTTGGTGATATGCGCCAGCACGTCGCGGATATGGACCATGCCGCGCGGATCGTCGAGCGTCTCCGAATAGACCGGCATGCGGGAATGGCCGGACTGCTCGAACAACCCCAGAAGGTCGCCGAGCTTCGTGGTGATCTCGACCGCCTCGATGTCGGCGCGCGGCACCATGACGTCCTCGACCCGCACTTCGCGCAGGCGCAGGATGTTGTTGAGCATGGCGCGTTCGCCGGGCGAGAAGGATTCTGCATCGCTCGCCGTTTCGGCAAGCGCACCGGCAATCTCCTCGCGCAGGCTGGTGCCGTTGCGGTGCCTGAAAAGCCCGAGCACGCGATCGAACAGGGAAGGACCGGCAGGCGATGCCTCGCTGGCGAAGCTGCCGGTCGTGGTACTCGGACTCGAGCCCTCTTCCGTCGTTTCGGAAGGCTTGATCACACTGCCGGCGTCGGAGCGGGCGGCAGTCTCTGGTTTGTCGTTCATCATCGTCCGGTCAATTGGTCTTTTGTAATTACGTGTAGGGATCGGGAATGGCAAGCCTCGCAAGTGCTGCGCGCTCTGTCGCTTCCATCAGTTCCGCTTCGGCATCCGTTTCGTGATCATAGCCCAGCAAATGCAGCAGGCCATGGATGACGAGATGGGAGATATGGTCCTCGATGGGCTTGTCTTCCAGTGCCGCCTCGCGCGCGACAGTCTCGGCGGCCAGCACGATGTCGCCGAGCATCGGCGGCAGAGGCCCTCCCCTGGCAAACGGAAAAGCTGGAAAAGACAGGACGTTGGTCGGCTTGTCCTTGCCGCGCCAGCCGGCATTGAGCGTGCGGATACGGGCATCGTCGGAAAAGACGATGCTGAGCTCGGAACGGCCGTCGGCACCGGTTTCGGCAAAGGCGGCCGAGACGGCGTGGTCGACCAGCCGCATCAGCACCGCCTCGTCGGGCCAGTCGCCCGCCTCGATCGCGATATCGATTTCGACGGGAAGCGGTCCCCCCGCCTTTTGCTCCTCAGCCATGCGGCCGCATAATCGTATCAGCTTTCGACACCCAAACCCCTGGCCAGCTTGCCGTCACGGTCGTAGGCCTTGACGATCTCGGCGACCAGCGGATGCCTGACGACGTCGCCTTCATTGAAGCGTACGGTCACCATGCCGGTGACGCCGTCGAGGATTCTCAGCGCCTCGACCAGGCCGGATTTGGTGTTTGGCGGCAGATCGATCTGGGTCGGATCGCCGGTGACGATCATGCGCGAGTTCTCGCCGAGCCGGGTCAGGAACATCTTCATCTGCATCGGCGTGGTGTTCTGCGCCTCGTCGAGGATGACGGCAGCGTGCGCCAGCGTACGGCCGCGCATGAATGCCAGCGGCGCGATCTCGATGACCTCAGCAGCAATCGCCCGCTCGACCTTGTCGGCCGGCATCATGTCGTAGAGCGCGTCATAGAGCGGCCGCAGATAGGGATCGACCTTCTCCTTCATGTCACCCGGCAGAAAGCCAAGCCGTTCACCGGCCTCGACCGCGGGGCGCGACAGCACGATCCGTTCGACCATGCCACGTTCGAGCAGCATTGCCGCATGCGCCACCGCCAGATAGGTCTTTCCGGTGCCGGCCGGGCCGATGCCGAAGACGAGTTCCGACCGCTCCAGCGCGCGCATATAGGCGTCCTGGTTGAGCGAGCGGGCATAGATGGTCTTCTTGCGCGTCGATATCTGGGCGGCGGACACCTTGCCCTTGCGCTCCAGCGTCGGCAGCGTCAGCTGGTCGTCGGTGGCGATCGCCATGCGCACGGCGCCGTCGACATCGGACTGGCCGATATCGGTGCCTTTCTGCAGAATGCCGTAAAGATTGTCCAAGGCGCGGCGCGCCTGCTCGGCGGCCGAGGAAGAGCCCTTGATGGTCAATTGGTTGCCACGCGAGCGGATATCGACGCCGAGCTTCTGCTCGAGCCTGGCCAGATTCTCGTCGAACTGGCCGTAAAGGGCGCTGGCAAGCTTGTTATTGTCGAAAGTCAGTACGATGTGCGCGATATCCGAGGCCCCGGAGGGTAGATTCTGGGGCAGGTTCTTGACTTCAGCAGCGCTCAACCGTCTCTCCTCATCTGCCGAGGCCTTCAGGCCAATTCGGCGAACAGGCTGTTGTAGCCCGTCTTCGTGATTCGTACCTGGATAATGTCACCGATTTCGCCGGCCTTTTCATCAACAATAACCGGCTGCAGCCACGGCGAGCGGCCAACCTTCTGGCCGGCCTGGCGGCCAGGCTTTTCGATCAGCGTGTCGATAGTCCTGCCGACCAGGCTTGCGCCGAAATGCTGCTGCTGTTTCAGAAGCAGCGCCTGCAGCCGCTGCAGGCGCTCGTCCTTGACGGCCTCCGGCACGTGATCGCCCATCTCCGCGCCCGGCGTGCCGGGGCGCGGAGAATATTTGAACGAGAAGGCCGAGGCATAGTTGACGTCTTCGACCAACTGCATCGTCGCCTCGAAATCCGCTCCCGTCTCACCGGGAAAGCCGACAATAAAATCGCCGGACAGTGCGATGTCGTTCCGTGCGGCACGGATGCGGTCGATCAACGTCAGATAGTCCTTGGCCATATGCCTGCGGTTCATCGCCTTGAGTATGCGGTCGGAGCCGGATTGCACCGGTAAATGTAGATAGGGCATCAGCGTAGGCAAATCACGATGGGCGGCGATCAATTCATCGTCCATGTCGCGCGGATGGCTGGTCGTGTAGCGCAGCCGCGCCAGACCTGGAATCTCTGCCAGCCTGAACAGCAGCCGGCCAAGGCCCCATTCCTCGCCGTCTTCACCTCTTCCGTGCCAGGCGTTGACATTCTGGCCGAGCAGCGTCACCTCGCGCACGCCGGCATCCGCCAGGCGCTCGGCTTCGGCGACGATCTGTGCCACCGGCCGCGAGACTTCCGAGCCGCGCGTATAGGGCACGACACAGAAGGTGCAGAACTTGTCGCAGCCTTCCTGAACGGTCAAGAACGCCGTCACGCCGCGCCTGATCAGTTCGGCGCGCTTCGGCTGCGGCAGATGCTCGAACTTGTCTTCGACGGCATAATCGGTCTCGACGATCTTTTCGCCGCTCCGCGCCCTCGCCAGCACCCCGGGCAGCCGGTGGTAGGTCTGCGGACCGATGACCAGATCGACAGCCGGCGAGCGGCGGATGATCTCGGCACCCTCGGCCTGCGCCACGCAGCCGGCGACGCCGACCAGCATTTCGCGCCCGGCCTTGGCACGTTCCGCCTTCAGCTCACGGATGCGCCCAAGTTCGGAATAGACCTTTTCCGCCGCTTTCTCGCGGATGTGACAGGTGTTGAGCAGCACCAGATCGGCCTCGCCGATGGCGTCTGTCGCGGCATAGCCGTCGGCCGCCAGAGCATCGGTCATGCGCTGCGAATCGTAGACGTTCATCTGGCAGCCATAGGTCTTGACGAAGACCTTTCTGGTCGCGGCAGGCGGAACGACCAGGTTTTCGGCGGCAGCGCCGATGTCGTCACGTTCTATCGTGTTCAATTCCATTTCGCGGCTTCTAGCGCCTTTCCCCGACAAAAAACAGACGAATCTGGCCGGAACCTGCTCAGCCTACCGGCTCGGACGCGGTTCGGCGAGCGCCGCTTGTACCATCTCGCGAACCTGGCGTTCCATCTGCTTTGCCGTCTCCTTGCGGCTCGAGCCCCTGGAGAAAGCAATCGCCTCGCCAAAATGCACCTCGACGTCGAGGGCGCCCTCGGCCATCAGCACCTTGAGGTGCGGCATCAGCTCCTCATCGCCGATCCAGGCGGCAACCGGCCGATGCCGGCGGCCGAGCGGCACGCCATGCAGGCGCGTATAGACGATCGCCACCGGTTGGATGAAGACCTGTTCGGTCGCCCCTTCCGCAATCGCCATTGTAGCGGCGCCGAACAGCGTGCTCTTGAACGGCAGGATCATGTTCCCGTCGCCGGTCGAGCCTTCGGCGAACAGCACCATGGCGTCGCCCTTGGCCATCCGGCCGGCGATCTCGCTCGCCTGGTCGCCCGACGAGCGTTTGCGCTCACGTTCAATGAAGACGGTGCGTTGCAGCTTCGACAGCATGCCGATCAGCGGCCAGCCTGCCATATCGGCCCTGGCGATGAACGTCACGTCGACCATCGACCCCAGCACCATGATGTCGGTCCAGGAGATGTGGTTGGCAGCAATCAGCAATGGGCGCTGGCCGGACAGCGCTCCCTTGACATGGATGCGCAGCCCCAGCGCCCTGACGATCATTCTGTGCCAGATCTTCAGGATGAAGGTCTCGCGCCAGAGTCCGGTCCTCATCGACAGTATCTGCAAAGGCACAAGCACCAATGAGCCGACGACAACCAGCCCCAGGGCCAGGAAAATCCTGATTTTTCCGATCATCCGCACCACCCCGGCGTTTGGCTAGCGAAGATCGCGGCGCATGACAAGCGCGCCGGTCGGGCCGTGCTCCGGCGACTTGTAATAGTTGGCGCGCTTGCCGACCTCGCGGAAGCCGAACCGCCGGTAGAGCGCGATCGCGGCGACATTGGTCTCGTCGACCTCGAGGAAAAGTGCCTCGGCGCGCTGTGCGTGCAGTTCACGCAGCACCGCATCCATCAATTGCCAGCCGAGCCCCCGGCGCCGATGCGAGCGTGCCACCGCGACCGTCAGGATCTCCCCCTCGCCGGCCGCCAGCCGAGCCAGCACGAAGCCGACCGGCGGCTTGGCACCCTGTCCGGTCTCGCGCGCGGCATAGCCGAACACCGTGTCCTGCTCGAGCAGCGCGGCGAATTCGTCGTCGGTCCACGGCCGCGCGAAATCCTCGCGATGCAGCACCGACATGGCCGCGCTGTCGGCAACCGTCAGCGGCTCGATCGCATAGTCCCTGCGACGCGGCTGGAGGAATGGAATGCGCATCAGTTTTTTTGCCTAGATAGAATAAAGCCGGCCTGCGGCTTGGCGTCGGCGCCGCGCAGATAGAGCGGTTTCGGCTTTTCGCCCTCGCCCTTTTTACCGGCACGTTGGGCGGCGGCCAGCCGGGCATAGACGGCGATGTCGGCGGTGGCCGCCGTCCCGCCGAGATCGAAGCTGCGCCCGGCCGCCGCGGCAATTTGGGTTGCCGCCGTGCCGGCGAGAACCGCAGATCTGTCGACCGCGATGGCGGCTGCTTGCGAGAGCGTGGTCACGGCCGGACCATAGATCAGAACCGACCTCTCATCGTAAAGTGCCGCATGGATCTCCTCGCGACCTGCATCGAGCGCGGCGAGCACGGCGCGACCGGGAAATGCCGCTCTCGCTTGCGCCGCCAGGGCCTCCAGAGTCGTCACGCCGATCGCCGGGATTTTCAGCGCCAGCGCAAGGCCGCGCGCCGCCGAGACGCCGACGCGCAGACCGGTGAAGGAGCCCGGACCCATCGAAACGGCAATGGCGCCGAGGCCGGAATAGTCGGTTCTGCTGGTCCCCAACGCCTTTTCGATGACACCCATCAGATGCTCGGCATGACCCTTACCGAGATCGAGCACCGAACGGCCGAGTTCTTTCCCGGCCGCCGCGTCGTAGACGCAGGCGGCGCAGAGATTGGCGGCACAGTCGATGGCAAGCAATTTCATGAAGCGGCCGGTTGAGACAGTTTCGAAAACAGCTTCCCTCTGCCCGCCAGGGCTGATCCCCGCAAGGGAATAATGGATAAATCGTCAGGCGACTTGGCTTCGGCGCGGGTCCAAGAATGTAAGTTCCAACGCACGCAATCGCCACAATAGGTATCGGGACTAGCCGACCTGCTCGATACGCAGCACGTGATTGTCCCAGACATAGTCAGGCTCGGAATGTATCGAGCCACCGGACTCGACGATATCGCCGGCGCCGGTCGTCGCCATGAAGCTTTCCCCATCGGCTGCAACGCCGCAAACCTCGACCAGCGCCTTGGTGGCGACGATGCGGCCGCTGGCCGCGTCGATCACGGCAAGCGAATTGCCCTCAGGCGAAGACACCGCGATGGTGCCGGCGGCAGGGTTGGCGGCGACCGAGCCGATATAGTTCCTGAAGGCGGAGAGCACGTCCTGCGACATATCGAGCAATTTCAAGTCCATGCCGCGCGGCGCGCGGCCAACCAGCGGGGGACGATCGGTACCCGGCCCCCTGTATTGACAACCGAACCAGACGGTGCCGGAGCGGTCGGCGTCCATATGGCGGATCGACAGTTGGTGCAGCGCCGGCGGCAATTCGTGCTTTTCGGTGAGATCGCCTGTGAGACGGTCGACCAGCACGTAGGATGGCCGCATCGTGGCAATGTTGAGCTCGGCGCGGCCATAATCCGGATGCGTCTCGATGCCGCCATTGGCCACAGCAATCGTCCTGCCATCGGAAAGCAGCAAAAGCTCGTGTGGGCCCATGCCGTAGGTCGGGAACTCGCCGATGCGCTTGAATTTCGCATGCGCGTCATAGACGCCGACGACGCCGGCGGCATTGTCGAAATCGTTCTCGGTTGCGTAGAGCAGCGTGCCATCGGCCGAGAACACACCATGGCCGAAGAAATGCCGGCCGGCAACGCTGGCAATAGTGTGCGGTTTATCGCGGCCGGTATGGTCGAAGACGACAGCAAAGGTGCCCGGCTGCCTGGCAAACACCACCGAACGCTTGGACACCGGGTCGAAGGTAACGTCGTGGCCCCGATCGGGCAGATCGATCGTGTGCAACAACTTGCCGGCCTCGGACAGGACGGCCGCGCCATAGCTGCCGTCGCGCTTGACGAAAGCGGTGGCGAAGACCGCGTCGGCGTCGATTGTCTTTGCCCAGGCCGACGGCGCCATCGCCGCTACGAAACCAGCGCCTGCGGCCCTCAGGAAATCGCGCCGATCGATCAGCGGCGTCCTCATGATCAGTCACCATCCAATGACGAGAACCCGGCGGTCAGGCCGAATTCGGCGGTCAGCCTGGTGCCGATCAGGGTCGTCAGGCTGGATGTCACCAGCGAGAAATAGTCGAGCTTCTGGCGCAGCGCCGGATCGGCAAGTGCCTTGTCGATCGGTCCCCTGATCGCCTTGGCCGCCTCGATCCCGTTGGTGAGCTGGATGTGGAACGATTCTGCCATCCAGCGCGCATCGGGCGGCAGCGCGTCGCCAAGCTGCGAGGCCTGGAACAGCGTGTCCATGCCCGCCAGATTCCCGGTCAGCGAGCGGGCGGTGTTTTGCGAGCGCCAATAGATCGCCTGTTTCGGTTTGTCGGTCTCCGGCTTGGCGCCCAGGAAGCCTTTCAGGCGTACGTCTCGGACCATTTCCAGCTCGTTGATGAAGACGCCGACCAGTTCGGTCACCGCTTCGGTGCCGTCGTGGTAGAGCGCGTTCTGCGGACCCGGATTGGCCCAGAGCGCGGCAAAGCCGTTGGGATCCTTCCAGGCATCGGCAACCTCGCCGGCAATCTTCTCGACATTGCCGGCAATGGCCGCACCGTAGGCGCAGCGATAGGCGTCGTCCCTGCCGACCAATTGACCGGCTCCGTCGCCGTAGAGGACGAATTCCAGTGCGCCGAGCCCTTGCATGGCGACGCTCTTTGTAGCCAGCTGGGCCGGATCGGCGGCTGTCGGATCCTTGCCGGCAAGTGCTGCCTGCACCTGCTTCAGGCCGATGCTCTTGCGATCCGGCCAAAACAGCATGCGCTCAAGCCGGTTGTTTTCCGCGATCGGCCCGAAACGGATGATTTCCACCACCGACCAGGCATCCACGACGCCTGAGAATTCGGCGCGTGCCGCATCGAGATTGTCTCGCGAGGGCGCTTGGCAAAGCGCGTGCATGGTCTTGGCCAAGCTGTCCGCATGGTCATGCAATCTGGCATAGGCCGGGCGGACGAAGCCGTCGATCGCCCGCTGGATCACATCCGAAGCCTTCACCGTCGCGGATGCCGGCAGCGCACCGGCGAGGACCAGCATCAGAGCGAATGCAAGACGCTTCCGCATCAGAGCGACTCCAGAAACTTGATCAGCGCGGCGCGGTCGGCCGCATCGGCAGCGGCAAAGCGGTCACGCGCCTTCTGACCCTCGCCGCCATGCCACAGAATCGCCTCGGCCAGGCTTCGTGCGCGCCCGTCATGCAGGAAGAAGGTGTTGCCGCTGACGGTCTGGGTGAGCCCGATGCCCCACAGTGGCGGCGTGCGCCATTCGCTTCCCGTGGCCTCGCCCACCGCCTGTCCGTCGGCAAGACCGGGTCCCATTTCATGCAGCAGGAAATCGGAATAGGGCCAGATCAGCTGGAAGGCCTGCGCCTTGTTCGGGGTGTCGCGACGGGTGACGAATTTCGGCGTATGGCAGGAGATGCAGCCCATATCGTAGAACAGTTTTTTGCCGGCGAGCACGTCCGGTCTGTCGAGATCGCGCCGGGCCGGCACGGCAAGGTTTTGCGAATAGAAGGTCACGAGGTCCATGACCGGCGGCGGCGCTTCGACCGGACCGAGGCGCTCCTGTACACCGTTAGGTAGGCCAAGGCAGGTCTTTTCCGCGGCGCTGCAATCGCCCCAGTGCTTCGGCACTTCGGGCGTCGAAATGCCAATATCGCCGGCAAAAGCGTCCGCCGATTGCTGGCGGATCGATGCCGCCTGCGCCTTCCAGCCGAAACGGCCGAGCGTCAGTTCACCGCTGCTGGCGTCGCGTATTATGTTTGGCCTGCCGGAAATCCCGTCACCATCGCGGTCGGCCGCATCGGCACGCGTAAGGATGTCGGCGGGAGCGATCTGCTCGACCAGGCCAAGGCCGATCATCGGCGGTGTCATGCGCGGCGACAGCGTGGTGTGCGGATCGAGCGGCCCGTAGGCGAGACCCTCGACCGAATAGCTCGGCTTACGCAGCGACACGACGCTGCCGTCCGCCAGTTTTACTTTTTGCTCCTGATAATCGACATGCATCCTGCCTTCGCCCTGCAGGCCGGGAACGGCTAGCTCCTGAAGTTGTGTGCCATAGACCGGGTCGGGAAAGTTGAGCACCTTGTGATCGGCGAGCGCGGCTTTCTCCTCCTCGGTACTGGCTTCCCTTGCCAGGCGCAGGAACATCGAGGTGGTGCCGCTGTCGCCTTGGGGCGGATGGCCGCGACCGTCCTTCAGATGACAGTTCTGGCAGGCGCGCTCGTTGAACAACGGACCGAGCCCATCCGAGGCTTGTGTCGAGGATGGCGAGGACACCCAGTTCTTGCGGAAAATGGCATTGCCGAGCTTGAAGGTGCCCTCTTCCTCGAAGCTGATGTTGGCGGAGGATTGCGAGAAGGCGTCCTTGTTGACGTCCTTCTTCGAGGTGCCGGCGCCGCCCTGCATCAGCTCGAATTGCTCGGGCTTGGAGAAATCGCTGGTCGGCCTGGTGATGGCGATGACGCGCGCCAGATCCTTCGGCGTCAGATCCGTGCGGCTGGTGGCAAGCCCCGCCGGTTGCGGCGCCCCGGCCAGCGCCGAGGCTGTGAGCGTCGCCACCACGGCAAGAAAGGCGCCGCGAAGGATACCGTATCGCGGCTTCTTCTGAGGCGGCAGGCCACAGTGCTCGGCCGGCCGCAAGCGGCGCATGAAATCTAGGGGGCGCCGCATTCCGGCATGTCCTTATTCCGCCTCGTCGGCCGACGCTGCGTTGAGTTGACCGTACTTTTCTTCGCCGATCGAGGCGAGCAGGTCGAGTTGCGTCTCGAGAAAGTCGATGTGACCTTCCTCGTCAGCCAGCAATTCCTCGAACAGCTTCATCGTCACGTAGTCGCCTGCTTCGTTACAAACCTCGCGCGAACGCTTGTAGGCGGTGCGCGCGTCGTATTCGCCGGCAAGATCGGATTCGAGCACTTCCTTGACATTCTGCCCGATGCGCAGCGGCGCCACGGACTGCAGGTTCGGATGGCCCTCGAGGAAGATGATGCGCGCCACGAGCCGGTCGGCATGGTGCATTTCCTCGATCGATTCAGCGCGTTCCTTCTTCGCTAGCTTGGCGTATCCCCAGTCTTCCAGCAGCCGGAAATGCACCCAGTATTGATTGACCGCCCCAAGTTCCAGAAACAGAGCCTCGTTAAGCCGCTCTATGATCTGCTGTTCGCCTTTCATGGGTTCTGCTCCCGTATTGGACGCGCAGGCCTCTGACGCGATCCAGGTGTGAAACGATGTCCACGCCACTCGCCGCCGAGCGGGCATGGTAATTTTCGGTGACCCGAATGATCGTTTCGACCACATTTGGGAAGCAGCCGCAACAGCGACCGCGCTTGTGCATGGCGTGATAGACCTTCGCCGGCACGATCAGCTGCCAGGGGTCCTCATCCAGCAGCCCGACGATCGTCTGCTCTATCTCCTTTTCGGTGATGATGTTGCAATGGCAGATCAGCATTTTGTCGCTCTGGCTAACGGCGCTTCGCTGCGTCGCGTGGCTGGTGGTTTCGATAGTCTATTGGAACACCTTGTCCGGTGAATCGAGGCTGTCCGAGCCCTCGAAGGCTATCGCATTGAGCTTCAGGGTACCGACGGCGCGTTCGATCGATTTGGTCTGATCGACCAGCGCGTCGATCGCCGCCTGCACAGTGGCATTGCCTTCCGTGTTGCCTTCTCCGATCTGCTGGTCATAGGCCTCGCCGGCAAGCGCCCGCGCCTTGATGGCCTCCATCTTGGCGACGGTGACGTCCAGTTTGTCCGACAATTCCTTGGCAACCGCCGGGTCGGCCGCCTTGACCATGTCGGCCACCGACGGCCCCTCGACGACAGTGCCGTCGAGCCGCTTGTAGCTGCCGTGATAGGCGGCACGGATGCCGATCGCATCGTAAAGATGGGAGTTGTAGGTGTTGTCGGAGAAGCAATCGTGCTCCTCTTCCGGGTCGTGCAACAAGAGGCCGAGCTTCATCCGCTCTCCGGCGAGCTCGCCATAGGACAGCGAGCCCATGCCGGTGAAGATGGTCGAAATGGCGGCGTTCGGCTCGCCATCGACAAGGTTCTTGCGGGCGGCGCCGCCCTCCTTCCAGTCGTCGACCATATCCTTTAGATCGGAAACCAGAAGGTCGCTCGCCGATTTCAGATACTGTCCGCGGCGGTCGCAATTGCCGCCGGTGCAATTGGCGAGGTCGTAATCGGTGTAGGGCCGTTCGCCGGCGCCCGGACCGGTGCCGTGCAGGTCCTGACCCCAAAGCAGGAATTCGATCGCGTGATAGCCGGTCGCCACATTGGCCTCGATACCGCCGGCCTCCTGCAGGGTGCCGGAGAGGAACTCCGGCGTCAGGTCGGTGGCGTCGACCTTCTTGCCGTTGATCTCGATCGACTTGTTGGCGATCACATTGGCGGTGTAGAGCGCGTTGGCGTCCGACTCGGTGCCGTAGCTCTTGGCGACATAGTCGATCAAGCCTTCGTCGAGCGGCCAGGAGTTCACCTTGCCTTCCCAGTCATCGACGATGGCGTTGCCGAAGCGATAGACCTCGGTCTGCTGATAGGGAACGCGCGATGCCTTCCAGGCCTCGCGGGCGGCGTTCAGCGTTTCGGCAGATGGCTTGGCGAGCAGCGCATCGACAGCCTTGTCGAGCGCCTCGGCCGCGATCAGCGAATCCTCGTATTTGGCGAGCGCAATGTCGGAATAGGTCTTGATGACCGCCTTGGCATCGGTTTGCGCCTTGGCCGGCAGCACGAACACGGCCGCCGTCAGCATTGCGGTGGCGCCGATCGCCGCAAGCCTGCCGCCATACCGTGCCGTGATCATCGTTCTCATGATTGTCTCTCCTCGGGAATCAATGAAATGCCGGCGCCTCGGCGGGCAGCTGCCAGCGGGCAAAGAAGGGTCGCGCCATCGCGCGGTTCGCGGAAGAAAGACACCGAAATGCCTCCAATCGAAAGGGTTCAAGGCCCAGACATCAAAGGGATGCGCTGACGCGCGAGCTTCCATAAAACGGCGAAGACGCCGGATGTCAACTGGTGGCATAGAAAGAATTCAATTGAAACAACAGTTTAGAATTATTCTAAACTAGAACTGTCAACTTTAACACCGACGTATGAGGAATGCCGGCGCATGACGCAGTTGACAGGCGGCCGTTCCGGGTGCGACCCGGATCGGCGCTCTTGC
This sequence comes from Mesorhizobium sp. M1273, assembly GCF_040318195.1. Classification (NCBI taxonomy): domain Bacteria; kingdom Pseudomonadati; phylum Pseudomonadota; class Alphaproteobacteria; order Hyphomicrobiales; family Phyllobacteriaceae; genus Mesorhizobium; species Mesorhizobium sp. M1273. The sequence continues at coordinate 171,153 of NZ_JAMYLV010000009.1, forward strand.
GGCGGCGCCGGACAATCGCCACCTGGCGAGACGTCCTAGATTTGGATGAGGAATCGGGCTGTTATGAAGAACGGGGTCGTCATTGTCGGTGCGGGTCATGCGGGCGTGCAAGCGGCCGCCAGCCTGCGCGAAGAAGGCTATGACGGCCCGGTGATCCTGGTCGGCGACGAAAACGAATTGCCCTACCACAAGCCGCCGCTGTCGAAGACCTTCATCAAGGATCAGCAAGCAAAGCCGCAGCCGTTGCGCGGCGAGGCTTTTTATACCGGCAGCGCCATCGACTTCCGGCCAGGCATCCGGGTCGAGCGGATCGACGTAGGCGGCCGCAGGCTGGAGATATCGGGCGGCGGTGTGTTGCCGTTTGACCGGCTGATCCTCGCCACCGGCGCGCGGCCGCGCCTGCTGCCGCTGCCGGGTTCGGAGCTTTCTGGCGTTGTGTCGCTGCGCTCGCTCGGCGATGCCCGCCTGATCCGCGAATTGAGCGCGCAAAGCGAGGAGGTCGTCATCCTCGGCGGCGGCTTCATCGGCCTGGAGATTGCCGCGACGCTCACCGCGGCAGGCCGCAAGGTTACGGTGGTCGAGGCGGTCGACCGGCTGCTCGGCCGCGCCGTGGCACCGGTCATCGCCGGCCATGTGCGCCAGCGGCTGGAGGCCTCCGGTGTGCGCATCCTTACCGGCACCACCATCGAACGGCTGGAGGACGAGAACGGCCGTGTTTCGGCTGCAATCACCTCATCCGGCGAGACATTGCCGGCTCAGATGGTCGTCATCGGTATCGGCGTCGTGCCGAATGTCGAACTGGCCGAAGCCGCCGGCATTGTCATCGCCAACGGCATCCGCGTCGACCAGCAGATGCGCACGTCGGTGCCGGAAATCCTCGCCATCGGCGACGCGGCGTCTTACCGGCACTGGTTCACCGGCGGCGACGTGCGGCTGGAATCGGTGCAGAACGCCACTGACCAGGCGCGGCTCGCCGCGCGCACCATCGTCGGCCACACCGACAATTACTCGGCGGTGCCATGGTTCTGGTCCGATATCGGTGACATGAAGCTGCAGATGGTCGGCCTGATTGCGGGTGGTGACAGCCATGTCATGCTGGGCGACGTGGCCGAGAACAAATTCTCCATCTACCACTATGCCGGAAGCCGGCTGCTCGGCATCGAATCGGTCAACCGGCCGGGCGACCACATGCTTGGCCGCAAGATGCTCGGCGCCGGCTTTTCGCCGTCGCCGCAGATCGTCGCGACCGGGCCCGACGGGCTGAAGGCCGCGCTCGCCGCCTTCCAGCAGGCAGAGCCGGCCCGCGCGGCAGGATAAGATCAAACCCAATCACCCTGAATGACCGAGTTCGACCGATAGTGTTGAAAAAGTCCGGCGCACCGCAAATCGCCACCGATATTAGAATCCAGTTCCACCCCGGCGCATTGCATGGAATCAGGATTCAATTTTGGGGTCTCTGCGGAACGCCATGCTACGAAAGTGCCACGGGCGACTGCGACGCGGACTTTTTCAACAATATCGACCGGGAGCTGACCTTCAAAACATATAGCGAAGTAAAGGAAACAGCGGTATTTTGACCAATTGAAATTCGTCGGGGGGTGCTCATGGCTCTATATGTCATTGGCGCAGGCATGGGTCGCACTGGCACATATTCGCTGAAGCTCGCCTTGGAGCATCTTGGGTTCGGGCCGTGTCATCACATGGCAGATGTCCACGCCAATCCCGAGCAGAAGGCGCTGTGGCGCGCCGCCGGACAGGGACAACTCCCGACCTGGGATGCGGCATATGCCGGCTATCTTTCCGCGGTCGATTGGCCAACGGCGCATTTTTGGCGCGAAGTGAGTGACCACTACCCTCATGCAAAGGTTATCCTGACAGTTCGTGACCCCGAAGCCTGGTATGACAGCATGGCGCAAACAATAGGGCTCACGATGGATGCTGCTACCAATGATCCACAGTCCTTTGGTGTGGCGGTGGTTGGAAACAGTGTCTTTGGCGGTCGATTTGATAACCGTGATCACGCAATCGCTGTCTATGAAGCACATAACGCTTCCGTGAAATCAACGCTGCCACCTGAACGCCTTCTTACTTATCAGGCCTCCGAAGGGTGGGAGCCGCTTTGTGCCTTTCTCGGTGTACAGTTGCCTTCCGAACCGTTTCCACGCACCAATTCGACTGCCGAATTTCGTGCTCGCATAGGGCGTTGAACGGCGGCTTGCCACCTATCTCGGCCTTCGCCGCAGTTGAATCTAGGCGATATCCTCGCCGCTCAGGCGGCGCGGGCCTCGCGGATCGAACTTTCCAGAATGTCGAGCGCCTCGTTCATGACGCCATCCTGGATGGTGATCGGCGCGAGGAAGCGGATGACGTTGCCGTAGACGCCGCAGGTCAGCAGGATCAGGCCCTTGTCGAGCGCCTTCAGCCGGACCGCATTGGCGAGTTCCGGAGACGGCAGGCCCTTCGCCACATCGTTGAACTCGACCGCGTTCATGAAGCCGGGGCCTCTGATATCGACGATCTCCGGGGCTTCGTCGCGGATCGATTGCAGGCGCTGCTTCAGACGGTTGCCCAGCGTGTTGGCCCGGTCGCAGAGCTTCTCCTCGTCGATGACGTCGAGCACGGCATGCGCCGCGGCGACGCCGATCGGGCTGCCGCCATAGGTGCCGCCGAGTCCGCCGGGGTTCGGCGCATCCATGACCTCGGCGCGCCCGGTGACCGCCGCCAACGGGAAGCCGCCGGCCAGGCTCTTGGCCATGGTGGTGATGTCGGCCGCCACCTCGTGGTGGTCCATGGCAAACATCTTGCCGGTGCGGGCAAAGCCGGTCTGCACCTCGTCGGCGATCAGCAGCATGCCGTGCTGATCGCAGATCTTGCGCAATGCGGTCATGAAGTCGCGCGGCGCCTCGTAGAAGCCGCCCTCGCCCTGCACCGGCTCGACGATGATGGCGGCAACGCGGGCCGGATCTACATCGGCCTTGAACAGCCGGTCGAGCGCAGCCAGCGAATCGGCGACCGACACGCCGTGCAGTGCAACCGGGAACGGCGCATGGAAGACATCCGCCGGCATGGCGCCGAAGCCGACCTTATAGGGCACGACCTTGCCGGTCAGCGCCATGCCCATGAAGGTGCGACCATGAAAGCCGCCGGAAAAAGCGATGACCGCGGGCCGGCCGGTGGCGTTGCGCGCAATCTTGATCGCGTTCTCGACCGCCTCGGCGCCGGTGGTGACAAAAATCGTCTTCTTGTCGAACTTGCCGGGCAGCATGCCATTCAGCCGTTCGGCCAGCCTGATATAGCTCTCATAGGGCACGACCTGATAGCAAGTGTGGGTGAAGCGCTCGAGCTGCGCCTTGACCGCTTCGATCACCCTGGGGTGACGGTGGCCGGTGTTGACGACGGCGATGCCGGACGAGAAGTCGATGTAGCGGCGGCCTTCCACATCCCAGATCTCCGAGTTTTCGGCGCGATCGGCATAGATCTGAGTGGTCATGCCGACGCCGCGCGAAATCGACTGGCTCTTGCGTTCGGAAATGGCTGAATTTGTCATCGTATCCCTCACCGGGCCGGCGCCCGCTCTCGTTTGATGGCTGTTGAGACTCTTCTGGGCTTATTTCAGGTTTTCCTCAAGTTGGCACTGGCGGCGGGCGATTGGGCCTGCGGTCCGGCGGGCGACCTGACACAAAGTTGCCAAGTCCCGTTCCTTCGCGCCCCCCTCTGTCCTGCCGGACATCTCCCCCACAAGGAGGGAGATTGGCAGCTTCGTCGGCAGCGTTCCTTCTATAACGTTGGCGATTGGCGAAATCAGTGGTGACGGCCAATCTCCCCACCCGTGGGGGAGATGGCCGGCAGGCCAGAGGGGGCGCGAAAGAACACGACGCGGGGAATTGAAAGCAAGCCTACTCACGCCGTCCGCACAAATCCCTCGCTGGCCCTCAGCAAATTGCGCGTATAATCCTTGGTGACACGGCGTTCGACAAGATCGTCCGCGGTCAGATTCTCCATCGCCTCGCCGTTCTGCATCACCATCAGCCGTTCGCACATGTGGGTGATGATGGCTAGGTCGTGGCTGACCATCAGGAAGGTCAGCTTGCGGCGGCGCCTGATCTCTTCCAGCAGGTTCAGCACCTCCGCCTGCACCGAAGCGTCGAGCGCCGAGGTCGGCTCGTCGAGCAGCAGGATCGACGGTTCCAGAATCAGGGCGCGGGCGATCGCCACGCGCTGGCGCTGACCGCCGGACAATTGATGCGAATAGCGAAAACGGAACCCGCTGCCGAGGCCGACCTCGTCGAGTGCCCGCTGGATGCGCTTTTCGCCGTCGGCGAAGCCGTGAATGGCGAGCGGCTCCTGCAGCAGGCGGTCGACGGTCTGGCGCGGGTGCAGCGAACCGTACGGGTCCTGGAAGACCATCTGCACCTCGCGGTAAAACGCCTTGTCGCGACGCGCGCCGAGCGTTTTGCCGTTGACCGCGATGGTGCCTGATGCGGCCGGCGCCAGGCCGGCGATTGCCCTGAGCAACGTCGACTTGCCGGAGCCGGACTCGCCGACCAGGCCGAAGGATTCACCGGATTCGACCTCGAGGCTGACGCCTTTCAACGCGCGGAAGCGGTCGAAGACCACCTCCAGCCTATCGACGGAAAGGGCTGCCGTCATGCTGCCCACTCCGGCTTGCGGTCGAGCACCGGCAGCGGGTGACGGTCGGCGCCGATCTTGGGCATGCAGTTGAGCAGGCCGCGCGTATAGGGATGCTGGGCGCGGCCGAGCTCCGAGGCTTTGAGCTGTTCGACCACCTTGCCGGCATACATGACGATGACACGATCGCAGAAGGACGAGACCAGGCGCAGATCGTGCGAGATGAAGATCAGCCCCATGCCGCGCTCGCTGACCAGCCGGTCGAGGATGCCGAGCACGTCGAGCTGGACAGTGACATCGAGTGCCGAGGTCGGCTCGTCGGCGATCATCATTTCCGGCCCGGCGATCAGCATCATGGCGATCATGGCGCGCTGGCCCATGCCGCCGGAAACCTCATGCGGATGCAGGTCGAAGACACGGGCCGGATCGCGGATCTGCACAGCCTCCAGCATGGCCAGCGCGCGGTCGCGGGCTTCGGCCTTGGAGACCTTCTCATGCGTGCGCAGCGTCTCGACGATCTGGCGGCCGATGCTCATCACCGGGTCGAGCGAATATTTCGGATCCTGCAGGATCATGGCGATACGCTTGCCGCGCAGCGCGCGGCGCTCGCGCGGCGAGGCGGCCAGCAGGTCGATGCCGTCAAAAGCGAGCGTCGTCGCGGTCACCTCGGCCTGCGGCGGGGTGACGCCCATGATGGCGCGGCCGGTCTGCGACTTGCCCGAACCGCTCTCGCCGACGATGCCGAGCCGCTCGCGGCCGAGCGAGAAGGAAACGCCGCGCACCGCCTCGATCAGGCCGGTGCGCGTCGGGAAGGTAACGCGCAGGTCGTCGACTTCGAGAAGCGTGCTCATTGGTCGCCACTCATTGGTCACCGCTTCGGGGATCGAGCGCGTCGCGCAGGCCGTCGCCGAGCAGGTTGAAGCCGAGGCTGACGATGAGGATGGCAAAGCCCGGCGCGCCCGCCACCCACCACTGATCGAGCACGAAGCGGCGGCCCGACGCGATCATCGCGCCCCATTCGGGCAGCGGCGGCTGCGCGCCGAGGCCGAGGAAGCCGAGGCCGGCCGCGGTCAGGATGATGCCGGCCATGTCGAGCGTCACCCTGATGATCAGCGAGGAGATGCAGAGCGGCATGATGTGGCGAAGCACGATGCGAAACGGCGAGGCGCCCATCAATTGCACCGCCTTGATGTAATCGGAATTGCGCACCGTCAGCGTTTCGGCGCGGGCAATGCGGGCATAGGGCGGCCACGAGGTGATGGCGATGGCAAGCACGGCATTTTCGATGCCGGGGCCGAGCGCGGCGACAAAGGCCAGCGCCAGGATCAGCTTCGGAAAGGCGAGAAAGATGTCGGTGATGCGCATCAGGATCGCATCGGTCCAGCCGCCGGCGTAACCGGCGACGGTGCCGACCAGCAAGCCGATGGGCGCGGCGATGATGGCCACCAGAATGACGACGTAGAGTGTCCAGCGCGAGCCGAAGATGATGCGCGAATAGATATCGCGGCCGAGATCGTCGGTGCCGAACCAGTGCGCCGCACTCGGCGCCAGGAGCCGCGAGCCCTTGAGGTCGCCGAATGTCGGCGAATAGGGCGCCAGCACATCGGCGAATGCCGCGACCACCAGCAGGGCAACGATGATGAGCAGGCCGGCAAACGCCAGCCGGTTGGCGGAAAAGCGCCGCCACGCCACATAGGCGCGGCCGAGCCTCGCCTGCACGCGCGACGCCGGCCGCTCGCTGAGCAGCCAGTCGCGGCGGGTTTGAATCGCTTCTGTGCTCATCCTGCCTTGGTCCTCATCCTGCCTTGGTCCTTGGATCGAGCAGCCGGTAGAGCAGGTCGGAGAATAGATTGATGGCGATGAAGACCGAGCCGATGATGATCGTGCCGCCAAGCACGGCATTCATGTCGGCGTTCTGCAGCGAGTTGGTGATGTAGAGGCCGATGCCCGGCCACGAAAACACTGTCTCGGTCAGCACCGAGCCTTCGAGCAGCCCGGCATAGGACAGAGCGATCACCGTGACCATCGGCACCGCGGCGTTGCGCAGCGCGTGACCCCAGATGATGCGCGTTTCCGACAGGCCCTTGGCGCGCGCTGCGACGATGTATTCCTGGGTGAGTTCGTTCAGCATGAACGAGCGCGTCATGCGGCTGATGTAGGCGAGCGAGAAATAGCCGAGTAGCGAGGCCGGCAGGATGATGTGGCGGAAGGCATCGGCAAATACGTCCCACTGCCGCTGCCAGAGCGCATCCAGCAGGTAAAAGCCGGTAATCGGCGTGAAGGTGTATTCGTAGACGACGTCGAGCCGGCCGGGAAAGGCGACCCATTGCAGCTTGGCGTAGAACAGCACCAGCGCCAGCAGCCCCAGCCAGAAGATCGGCACGGAATAACCGACAAGGCCGATGATGCGCACGATCTGGTCGATGACGCTGCCGCGCCGCACGGCGGCCAGCACGCCAAGCGGCACGCCGATCACCGAACCGATCAATGTTCCTAACGTCGCCAGTTCGAGCGTCGCCGGAAAGGCGCGGCGGATATCGGTCATCACCGGATTGGTGGTCAGCACCGAGGTGCCGAAATCACCGTTCAGGGCATGTTTGACATAGATGTAGAACTGCTCGACCAGCGGCAGGTCGAGGCCCATCTCGCGGCGCGTTCGCTCGACGACGTTGGCCGGCGCCCGGTCGCCGAGCACCGCCAGCACCGGGTCGATCGGGATCACGCGGCCGATGAAGAAGGTCACCGCGAGCAGACCGAGATAGGTCGTTATCGCGATGACCAGGAACCGGGCGATCGATGAGGCCACGGCAACGGCGCGGGCGCCACCGCGCCCTGCCGTCACTTCGCTTTCAACTACGCTCATACGGCGCGTCCGCCGGCGTCACTCCCCGGCATCACTCTTTCGAGACGGGGCCGACGAAGTTGGTGTCGAAGCTCGGGCCGAGCGCAAAGCCCTTGAGGTTCTTGCGCAGGCCGGCCACTTCCAGCTGCTGGTGGATGATGACGAAGGGGCTGGTATCGAGAATCTTCTTCTCGAGATCCTGGTACATTGCGGCGCGCTTGGCCGCGTCCTTCTCGAGCAGGGCGGCTTCGGTCTGCTTGGTCAAGTCCGGAATGTCCCAGGCGTTGCGCCAGGCCAGCGTCTTGGTCTTGCCTTCATCCGAATTGTCGGGGTTGCTGGCGAAGGTCTGGGCGTTGGAGTTCGGATCGAAATAATCCTGGCCCCACTGGCCGATATAGATGTCGTGGTTGCGGGCGCGGTATTTGGTCAGTGTCTGCTTGCCGTCGCCGGGGATGATCTCCAGCTTGATGCCGGCCTGTCCCAGCGTCTGCTGGATCGATTCCGCCATGCCCGTCGTCGGCTGCCCGGTACGCACGTCCATGGTGACGGTGAAGCCGTCGGCGAGGCCGGCCTTGGCGAGCAGTTCCTTGGCCTTGGCGACGTCGAGCTTGAACGGATTCTCGTCCAGCTCGCCAAGCACGCCTTTCGGCAGGAAGGTCTGATGGATCTCGCCGATGCCCTTGAGGATGGTCGAGCTCAAGGCGTCGTAGTCGACCAGATATTTGAACGCCTGGCGAACCTCGGGCTTGGCCAGGTTGGCGTTCTTCTGGTTGAGGCTGATGTAATAGACCGTGCCCTTCGGCGCGCTGGTGGTGGTGAGGTCGGCATTCTTGGCGATCGCATCGAGGTCGTTCGGTTCGAGATTGCGGGCAACGTCGATGTCGCCGGCCTCCAGCGCCAGGCGCTGGCCAGAGCTTTCCTTCATGTTGCGATAGATGACGCGGGCAAGCTTGGCCTTCTCGCCGTAATAATTGTCGTTGCGCTCCAGCACGACGGCCTCGTTGGCGCGCCATTCGCGCAGTTTGAAGGCACCTGAGCCGGCATAACCGGTCTTTAGCCAGGCATTGCCGAAATCATTGTCCCATTTGTAATCGGCGCTCGGCGTGACCGCCGCGACATGCTCCTTGACCAGCTTGGCGTCGACGACCGAGGCGACCGTCGCCGACAGGCAGTTCAGCACGAAGCTCGGCGCATAGGCCTTGTCGACCGTGAACTGGAACGTGGTGTCATCAACGGCCTTGGCCTTCTCGGTGACGTTGCCGCCATCGATACCGAACTGGCCGATAATAAAGGCCGGGCTCTTGTCGAGCTTGATGGCGCGCTCGAACGAATAGGCGACGTCGGCCGCCGTGATCGGATTGCCGGAGGCGAACTTGAGGCCGGGCTTGAGCTTGAACGTGTAGGTCAGGCCGTCGTCGGAGACGCTCCAGCTTTCGGCGAGATCGCCTTTGACCTTGGATGTGTCGCTGAGGTCGAGGCGTACCAGAAGATCATAGGTGTTGCCGGTGACCTCTGCGGTCGACAATTCGAATGCTTCGCCCGGATCCATGGTGATGATGTCGTCGATGGCGAAACCCTCGACCAGCGTGTCGGCGGGCGTGACCGCGAAGGCAGGCGCACCGGCCAGAAGCAGCGCGGACATAGCCGCGCCCGCGAGCAAGAAGCGGGAGCGTAGAGCAAACTTTTCCATCATCATTTTAACTGTTCCCTGTTTTTGTTGACCTGAGTTCCCGGCTCAGGGTTGTGGCATTTCTTGCCGCGTCGAACGGTGATCCCCGGACCGTTGTCTTGGCAATTTTTTGTGCGGTTCCGGTTCACCATATCCGGCGGTTTCGAGCGCGGCAACGAGCATTTGCAGAACGGTCGATTGGGCCAGACCGGCGGTGCGAAAATCCGGCTATTTCAGCGCGGTAACCAGGTCGGCGTCGGGAAAGCAGGTAGCGGAACGGCCGTTGCTGGCCTGCCATTTGCCGATCGAGCGGCGCGTCTTGAAGCCAGGCAGGCCGTCGGCGCTGCCGACATCGTAGCCCTTGGCTTCCAGCGCCCGCTGCAGGGCGGCGATGTCGGAGCGGTAGAGCCCGCCGACCGCGCCCCAATTGCCCGAGAAATTGCTGTCGCCATGGGCGATGCGATCGGCGCCATGGCCGATGAACAGGGCATAGAGATCGCTGGTGTTATACTGCTTCAGCACATAGAAATTGGGGGTGACGATGAAGGCCGGGCCGCTACGCCCGGCCGGCATCAAAAGAAAGCCCTCGGCTTTCAGTTCGCTCGGCGGGAACGGTTTACCCGACACACGCCTGATGCCCATATCAGCCCATTGGGAAATCTTCTTGCCCTGGTCCGGACCTTCGAGCGAGCACGGGACGCTGTCCGGCACAGTCACCTCGAAGCCCCAGCCGCGGCCCCTGACCCAGCCATAATGGACGAGATAATTGGCGATCGATGCCAGTATATCGGGCGTCGAATTCCAGATGTCGGTGCGGCCGTCGCCGTCGAAATCGACGGCATGCTTGAGGAACGATGTCGGCATGAACTGCGGCTGGCCAAGCGCGCCTGCCCAAGACGATTTCATCGCGCCGACCGGGGCAAGCCCGCGCTCGACGATCTCGAGCGCAGCCAAGAGCTCGGTGCGGAAGAATTCCTTCTTGGTCGACATGAACGCCTTGGTGCCCAGCACCTCGAAGGCGTCATAAGGCATCTTCGCCGCACCGAAGCCGCTCTCGCGGCCCCAGATCGCCAGCAGCACTTCGCCAGGCACGCCGTAGCGTTTCTCGATCGCGGCAAGCGTCCTGGCGTTGGTCGCCTCGCGGGTGCGGCCGCCGGCGGTCACCGCTCGGACTATCTTTTCAGCGAAATAGGCGCCCGGCGAACCGAATTCGGCCTGATGCTGCTTCTGCGGCGTCGTCGCCTTCTCGCCCGGCTTCACCAGGTCGGGCAGCTTCAGGTTCGGCTTGACGCCTTCGAAGGCGGCATCGAAGGTTTTCCTGGAGATGCCTTTGGCATTGGCTTCGGGCCAGAGGTCGTTGCTGAGCCAGGCGCGGAACTGGTCGTCGATCTTTGCGGCGGAGGCGGGGGTGGCGAGGAGGAAGGCGAGAAAAAACGCGACGGCCAGCCTGCGAAGTCGGCGTCCTGTCGCGCCCCCCTCTGTCCTGCCGGACATCTCCCCCTCTAGGGGGGAGATTGGCTGTGGCGTCTGTGTTCGCCAATCTTCAACGTCGCAAGCTTGGCGGGGATGTCGAGGCTGCCGATCTCCCCCCTTGAGGGGGAGATGTCCGGCAGGACAGAGGGGGGCGCGACGGAACGCAATCATCTCGGAAGCACTCTCCCCGCAACTCGCCTCAAAACACTGTCCGCGACTTCAGTGCTGCGGCCAGCGTACCTTCGTCGAGATAATCGAGTTCGCCGCCGACCGGAACACCGTGCGCCAGGCGCGTCACCTTGATGTCGAAGCCGGAAAGCTGGTCGGTGAGGTAGTGCGCGGTGGTCTGGCCCTCGACAGTGGCGTTGACGGCGAGGATCACTTCCTTGACTTCGCCACCGGCGACGCGATCGACCAGCGAACGGATGTTTAGCTCATCAGGACCAATGCCGTCGAGCGGCGACAGCGTACCGCCGAGCACATGGTAACGCACGTTCATGGCTGTCGCCCGCTCCAGCGCCCAAAGGTCGGCCACGTCCTCGACGACGATGAGCGTAGTGGGGTCGCGGCGGGGGTCGGTGCAGATCATGCATGGATCCGAGGTATCGACATTGCCGCAGGTCGAGCAGATGCGCACCTTGTCGACCGCCTCGCCCATGGCGGCGGCGAGCGGCGCCAGCAGCTGTTCCTTCTTCTTGATGAGGTGGAGCGCGGCACGGCGTGCCGAACGCGGACCGAGCCCCGGCACCTTGGCCAGCAGCTGGATCAGGCGTTCGATCTCGGGACCGGCGATTCGCTTCGACATCGCACCGGTTTAGGATTTTTCCGCGCGCTTTGGAACAGTTGAGCGGCCAGGGGCTCCGCTCTTCCCTTCTCCCCTTGTGGGAGAAGGTGGATTGGCGCGCAGCGCCAAGACGGTTGAGGGGTGTTGGCCGGAGCGCCGTCGATGCCAAGCTGGAGCACCCCTCATCCGACCTCGCTCCGCGAGGCCACCTTCTCCCACAAGGGGAGAAGGGAAGGCCGACGTCGCGGCCAGTGCTGCCGCCTCAGTTTTCTTCCAGTGGCCGGGTCTGGCCGGCGATCATCGCGCCGATGGCGTCGGTGTTCTCGGGCGTCGCCTCGAACGACATTGTCGGCTCTGCCGGCGCGGCCTGGAAGGAGGTGACAGGCCGCTCGCTCGCGGTTCCGCCAAAACGGGCCGCATCCGGCTCCTGCATTGATTCCTGCAGCGCCACAAGCATCGGCTTCTCCGCCGTCGCCTTCTCCGGGGTCGCCATTCCGGCGGTCACCCTTGTCTGCTTTGCCGGCAGCGATGCGGCGGCGGTAACATAGGTTGCCTTGGCAAATGTCGGCTTGACCTCGCGAGCCGGCTCCGCCGAGGCGACAAGTATGGCCTGAGCGGCAGGCGCTTGCGGCTTGGCCTGGGCCATGGCGACCACCGGTTCGTCCGGCAGCGGCTGCCAGTTGCGGCCGCGCTTTTCATAGAAGGCATTGCCGCCGGCGACCATGGTGTAGTGCATGTTCTTGTAGGGGAAGCGCAGGCCGGCGGTGTGGAAATACATGGTGTTCTTCAGCTTGGCTTTGCGCTCGCCCTTGAGCACCGCCTCGGCGGCTTCCTCGACGTCGGGCATCGCCTTCGAATTCATCGGCCGTGTCATGACGCCCGGCGCGAACTGCCCGCGCTCGCCGACGACCTGGCAGATGGTGTTGCCGTGATTGCCGGACCGCAGCCGGTTCATCACCACGGTGCCGACCGCAATCATGCCGTCACGGCTGGAGCGGTTGGACTCGAAGAACATCGCCCGCTCCAGGCATTCCTTCTCCTTCGGCGTGGAATTGTAGGAGCGCGAGCTCAGGAAACTCGGCGTAATGGCATCGGTCAGGCTGGACATGCCGTGCGAGGCGGTCTGACTGCAAGCGGCCAAAAACAGCGGCGAGATAACGACGCCGAGCCGCAACGGCGTCTTCCATCGGGTAGAGATCAACAGGTGTCCCCTCAATTCTGCTGCCAGCCCGCCCCTGGTTGCGGCAAGAATGAGACACTTTCAGGCAAAAAGATGGCTAAAGCGTTATTAAGTGTGGGGAGTTGCCCAATAGACACAGTTGGCGGTAGAGCGAGCACTGGGCCGCTGCACTCTTCGGCCACTGTAACGGCATACCGATTGACTAGCGCGTCGCGTTCGACCGGCCTCATGCGACTCGCTTTAGGTTCTTGTTTTGATGCATGTCGTTATCGCAAAACCGCTGCACACTTGCGCGACATGCACTAGCCTTAGAACGGCAGTTTCATTCCCGGCGGGATCGGTAGGCCCGCGGTCAGCGCCCTGGTCTTCTCCTGCATGATCTGCTCGACCTTGGTCCTGGCGTCGTTGTGGGCAGCGAGAAGCAGGTCCTCGAGAATCTCGACCTCGTCTTCCTTGAACAGCGCCGGGTCGATCTTCAGCGACTTCATCTCGAATTTGCCGGTCAGCGTCACGCTGACCAGGCCGCCGCCGGCCTGCCCGGTGGCTTCCAGCGTGGCGATCTCATCCTGCATGGCCTGGAACTTGGCCTGCATTTCCTTTGCCTTGCCCATCATGCCGAGAAGGTCTTTCATCGCACTGTCCTTTGCAGCTGGTCCAGGTTGTTCAGGTTTCGTCGTCGTCGGCCGGCGGCTCGACCGGCACTTCGGCCTCGTCGGCTTCCGGCGCATCGGGAATGCGCACGTCGATGATCTTGGCACCGGGAAAGCGCGCCAGGATGGCGGCGACCGTCGGGTCGCTCTTGGCATCGAGGAAGGCGTTTTCGCGCTTTGTCGATTCCATCTCGGCCAAGGTCTGGCCGCCCTCGTCCTTCGACAGCGACACCAGCCAGTTGCGGCCGGTCCAGGCGCGCAGCTTGGCGGTCAAATCATTGAGCAACATCTTCGGCGCATCGTCGGTCAGGCTGACGTCGATACGACCGGGCTCGATGCGCACCAGGCGCACGCAACGCTTCACCAGCACCTTGAAGGCCATGTCGCGCTGGGCGTCGGCAAGGGCGACAATGTCGGCCAGCGATTTCACCGGCACCGGCGGCGCCTCGACCGCCGGCTCCGGCGGAGCAACGAAGTTGGTCGGCACGGGCTCGGCCTCGACCAGGCGCATCGTCTCGACCAGGCGCATTGTCTGGGCGCCGCCATTGGACGTCGGCATCCGCGCCTGCGCCACGGCGCCGGCACCACCGCCTGCAGGCGCATGGTTTGCGGGGCCGGGGCTTGCCGGCGTGCCATTCGCGCGCGGCGCGGCACCCGGCAGGGAAACGCCGTTCTCCAGCGATTTCAGCGCCTCGTCCAGCGTCGGCAGGTCGGCGGCATGGGCCAGCCGGATCAGCACCATCTCGGCGGCGCTGACCGGGCGGTTGGAGGTCTGCACCTCGGGAATACCTTTCAAGAGCATCTGCCACGTCCGCGACAGCACCTTGACCGACAGCGTGCTGGCGAAATCGGCGCCGCGCCGGCGCTCGTCCTCGGACAGCGAGGCGTCGTCGATGGCAGCCGGCACGAAACGCAGACGGGTGACCAGATGGTTGAACTCGGCAAGGTCGGTCAGCACCGCGGCAGGATCGGCGCCGGTATCGTACTGGGCACGGAATTCGGCAAGTGCGGCGGCGACGTCGCCCTTCATGACATGTTCGAACAGGTCGACGATGCGGGCACGGTCGGCAAGGCCGAGCATGGCACGCACCGCTTCGGCGCTGACCGCGCCGCCGCCATGGGCGATCGCCTGGTCGAGGATCGACTGCGCATCGCGCATCGAGCCTTCGGCCGCGCGCGCGATCATCGCCAGCGCATCCTCTTCGACTTCGATGCCCTCCAGACCGGCTATCCTGGCAAGGTCGGCCTTGATCATTGCCGCATCGATGCGCCTGAGGTCGAAACGCTGGCAGCGCGACAGGACGGTGATCGGCACCTTGCGGATTTCGGTGGTGGCGAAGATGAACTTGACGTGCGGCGGCGGCTCTTCCAGCGTCTTCAGCAGGCCGTTGAAGGCCTGGTTGGAAAGCATGTGCACTTCGTCGATGATGTAGACCTTGTAGCGCGCCGACACCGGGGCATAGCGCACACGCTCGATGATGTCCCTGATGTCGTCGATGCCGGTATGCGAGGCGGCGTCCATCTCGATGACGTCGACATGTCGGCCTTCCATGATCGCCTGGCAATGCTCGCCGAGCACGGCAAGGTCGACGGACGGCTGGTCGACGGTCGATGTTTTGTAGTTCAGGGCCCGCGCGAGTATGCGCGCGGTTGTCGTCTTGCCGACGCCACGCACGCCGGTCAGCATCCAGGCCTGGGCGATGCGGCCGGTGGCAAAGGCATTGGTCAACGTGCGGACCATCGGCTCCTGGCCGATCAGTTCGGAGAAATTCGACGGTCGGTATTTGCGCGCCAGCACGCGGTAGGCGGCAGGCTTGTCCAATTTCCCGGCCTCGTTTCCGGCTTCGCTCATTCGCCCGTTAAGCTCCAAGGGCTGCCACTGGAGGCGGCCGATTCCTGCGCATAGTTTCGCCCGCACGGCTTGGCGCCGTCAATGTCGGGGCAAAAGGCGAAGAGGCGGGAGGCTGGAACAATGACCCGTTCCGGGCTCGTTAGGGCTGCTTCCTTCCGGACCTGACCCGGTTGGCGAGTGGACCGTCCACCACCAACCTCCCAGCCTCCATATCGGCAATCCGGCGATGAAATGCAAGTGCGGATGATAGGGGCCTTGAGCGACGGCGAAAGCTGAAACCAAAAACCCGCCTCGGCGGGCGGGTCGTTGGTGCGAATAATCACCATAGCGAGGTTAGTAGCATAGCTGCCGGCACAAAGCAAGAACAAAATGTGGCCGCGAATCAAAATCGTGACCTCGGCGGGGCAGCGCCAACCTGATGCAATTTGCCCGGGTCCTCACTTCTTCGCGCACAATCAGCGCCGCGACGGCCAATGTTGCTTGCTGCCCCTTGCGGCCCTTCGGAAGCCGCTCTAGCGTCGATGGAGTTCAAAAAACGTCAAAAAGTGAGGGAAACGCCGATGTTGCCGGGCCTCAAGGCCGGATTCACGCTTGACGCCCAGCTGGAAGCCGACAGCGAACAGCTGATGTGGCTCGGACTGTGCGAATTGCGCGTCATGAACGACCGCCGCTGGCCATGGCTGCTGCTGGTGCCGCAGCGGCCGGGCATCGAGGAAATCCACGACATGACGCCGCTCGACCAGGCGATGCTGACCTTCGAGACCAACATGGTGGCGCTGGCGCTCAAGCGGGTGACCGGCTGCACCAAGATCAACACCGGCGCACTCGGCAACATCGTGCGCCAGTTGCATGTACACGTCATTGCCCGCTCGGAAGGCGATCCCGGCTGGCCCGGCCCGGTGTGGGGGCACGGCCTGCGCGAGCCCTATCAGCGCTCCGACCTTCGCAAGTTTGCGGAAAAGATCAAGGCAGCGCTATAAGCCTCTCCCGTGTCCACCTTGAACCTTCCCGAGTCTGCATGAGCTTTCGCCTGTTTGACGCGCCCTTGCGCGAGCCGAGCCAGTTCGTCGGCTTCGCCGGCAACATTATCGACCGGCAGTCCGAAAACCGCGCCAACGATTCCGTCGAAAACGCACTCGCCGATCCCTCGGCGCGGCTTTTGCTGATGCGTGGCGGCCGGCTCTATCTGAAGCTTGCGCAAGGCGCATTCGACCCCTGGTTCGGCGTGGCCGAATGCCGGCCGCTCGAAGCATCGCTCGAGAACGGCGTCCTGCTCGGTTTTTCCGAAAGCGGCCCGGTGCTGGCGGTGCCGGCCGGGGTCGAGCCCGAGCAGCTTCCCGAGACGATCAAGGCGATCGACTATCGCTCGGTCTATATGCAGGGGCTGATCGACGAAGCGGCGGCCGGCGCGCTGGCGCAAGGGGCGGCGTTGCTCGCCTGGCATGCCAGCCATCGCTTCTGCAGCAAATGCGGCACCGAAGCCGAGATGCGGGCGGGCGGTTACAAGCGGCATTGCCCGGCCTGCGGTACGGAGCACTTTCCGCGCACCGACCCGGTGGCGATCATGCTGACGGCAACACGCGAAAAATGCCTGCTCGGCCGCGGCCGGCATTTCGGGCCCGGCATGTATTCGGCGCTCGCCGGTTTCATCGAGCCGGGCGAGACGATCGAGGCGGCGGTGCGGCGCGAAACGCTGGAGGAAGCCGGCATCAGGCTCGGCCGCGTCGTCTACCACGCCAGCCAGCCCTGGCCGTTCCCCTATTCGCTGATGATCGGCTGCTTCGGCGAACCGCTCAACGACGATATCCAGCCCGACCTCAACGAGCTGGAAGATTGCCGCTGGTTCTTTCGCGACGAGGTGCTCTCGATGCTGGCCCGCGAGCATCCGGGCGGCCTGGTGACACCGCCGAAGGGGGCGATCGCCTACAACCTCATCCTCGCCTGGGCCGACAGCGCGTGACACGAAGACATCGCAGGAGCAGAAAATGATCCGTCACACCGTCGTGTTCACGCTGAAACACCCGCCGCATTCGCTCGAGGAAAAACGGTTCCTCGCCGACGCCAAGAGGATTCTCACGGCGATAAAGGGCGTCACGCAGTTCGAGCAGTTGCGGCAGGTCAGTCCCAAGAACGAGTACCGCTTCGGCTTCTCGATGGAGTTCGCCGATCAGCGGGCCTATTCCGGCTACAACGACCATCCCGACCACGTCGCCTTCGTCCGCGACCGCTGGATCCCGGAAGTCGAGGCGTTTATGGAGATCGACTACGTGCCGCTCGGCTGGGGCTGAGACTGGAAAGCGGCGCTCTAAAAAATTAATACCCGGCGTCGCGATCCACCACATTTTCCAGCGCTTCGCCGCGCTCGAAAGCATCCATCTGACGCAGCATGATCGGCGCCAGGTGGACCGGATCGGAGGTTGCCGCCGCGTGCGGCGTCACGAACACTTTGGGGTGGCTCCATAGCGGGCTGGTCTTCGGCAGCGGCTCGACCTCGAAAACGTCGAGGCTGGCTTCCTTCAGCGTGCCGTCGTCCAGCGCGCGCAAAATGTCGGCGTCCTTCTGCAGCCTGCCGCGCCCGGCATTGATCAGCACCGAGCCGCCGAGGCCGTTGCGCTTGCGCAGCTCCTTCAGCACGCCGTGGTTGATGATACCGTGCGTCTGCGGCGTCAGCGGCAGCAGCACCACCAGGATATCGGTGGCGTTGAGGAACGGGATCAGGCCGGCCTCGCCCGCGTAAGTCGAGACACCTTGCATCGGCCGGTCGCTGCGCGACCAGCCATTGACGGGAAAACCGAGCGACAACAGCACCGATGCCGCCGCGCGGCCAAGCGTGCCGAGCCCCATAATGCCGACCGAGATGTCGCTGGCCGGCCGCTGCTGCGGTTCATGCCAGATCTTCTTCTGCTGCTGGGCGCGGTAGAGCATGCCTTGGCGATGGTGATCGAGCACCCGCCAGACGACGTATTCGGTCATGTACTGGGTCAGGTTGTCGGCCACCACCTTGACGACCGGTACGTCGGGCAAGGTGGGATCGGCGAAGATGTGGTCGACGCCGGCGCCGATCGAGAAGATGGCGCGCAGATTGGGCAGCGACGACAACAGGTTCGGCCGCTGTTTCCACACCACCGCATAGGTGATCGAGGGATCGCCGGCGCCGTTCGGCTCGAGCACCACCTCGCGCTCCGCCGACAGCAGTTCGCGCCAGCGCAGCGGATGAATACCGGTGAGGGCAAGCAGGATGCGGCCTTTTTCCATTGCGGATTGTTTTTCCCTTTTTACCAACAGCGTTCGCGTCCCGACGCGCAAGGCGCGGCAGCGTTTTGATTTTGTGCATGATCTCTGGCGAAAATCTACTCGCTGACGATGCCGACCGGCGCCGTTTCGATCTTGAAGGCGGCCGAGATCAACGCCTTTGTATAGTCGGTCCGCGGTTTGCCGAAAATCTGTTCGGAAGGACCGGCCTCGACGATCCTGCCATTGCGCATGACGATGACTTCGTTGGCGAGCGCGCGGATGACCCTCAGATCGTGGCTGATGAAGAGGTAGGCGAGGTCGTGCTTGG
Source organism: Mesorhizobium sp. M1273 (assembly GCF_040318195.1). NCBI lineage: Bacteria > Pseudomonadati > Pseudomonadota > Alphaproteobacteria > Hyphomicrobiales > Phyllobacteriaceae > Mesorhizobium > Mesorhizobium sp. M1273. The sequence continues at coordinate 189,794 of NZ_JAMYLV010000009.1, forward strand.
CCTGCAGGCTGCGCAAGAGGTCGACGACCTGCGCCTGCACGCTCATGTCGAGCGCCGAGGTCGGCTCGTCCAGCATGACGAAACGCGGGTTGAGCACCATGGCGCGCGCGATGGCGACGCGCTGGCGCTGGCCGCCGGAGAATTCGTGCGGATAGCGGTTGCGCGTCGCCGGATCGAGGCCGACTTCCTTCAGCACGTCGACGACACGCTCGTCGCGCGCATCAGGCGACAGCTTCGGCTCATGGATCTTCAACCCTTCCTCGATGATCTCGGCGACCGACATGCGTGGACTGAGCGAACCGAACGGATCCTGGAAGACGATCTGCAACTCGCGCCGCAACGGCCGCATTTCGTTGAAGGACAGCTGATCGATGCCGCGTCCGTTGAACTGGATGGTCCCGGTCGACGAGATAATCCTGGCCAGTGCCAGGCCGAGCGTCGTCTTGCCTGAGCCGGATTCGCCGACGACGCCAAGTGTCTGGCCGGCCCGCACGGTGACGTCGATGCCGTCGACCGCCTTCACATTGTCGACGGTGCGCCGGAAGAAGCCCTTCTTGATCGGAAACCAGACCTTGACGTCCTTGCCGACCATCACCGGCTTGGCGGCCTGGTTGGCCGCCGGCGGCTTGCCTTTCGGCTCGGCGGCAAGCAGATGCCGCGTGTAGGCGTGCTGCGGATTGGCGAATATCTCCTTGGTCGGGCCGGTCTCGACGATCTTGCCCTTGGTCATCACGCAGACCCGGTCGGCGATCTTCCTGACGATGCCGAGATCGTGGGTGATGAACAGCATCGACATGTTCTTGCGGCTTTTCAGGCCGGCCAGCAATTCGAGGATCTGCGCCTGGACGGTGACGTCGAGCGCCGTCGTCGGCTCGTCGGCGATCAAAAGTTCAGGCTCGTTGGCCAGCGCCATGGCGATCATGACGCGCTGGCGCTGGCCGCCGGAAAGCTGGTGCGGATAGGCGTCGAGCCGCTTCTCCGGCTCGCGGATGCCGACCTCGTGCAGAAGTTCCAGCGTGCGCGCCTTGGCTTTGCGATCGCCCAGGCCCTGATGCAGCTTCAATACCTCGACGATCTGCTGCTCGATCGTATGCAGCGGGTTGAGCGAGGTCATCGGCTCCTGGAAGATCATGGTGATCTTGTTGCCGCGCACGCGGCGCAGGTCTCTCTCGTCGGCGGCAAGCAGGTCGGCGCCGAGGAACAGTATCCTTCCCGACGGGTGGCTGGCGGTCGGATAGGGCAGCAGCTTCAGCACCGACAGCGCGGTGACCGACTTGCCGGAGCCGGATTCGCCGACCAGCGCCACCGTCTCGCCCTTGGCAAGGTCGAAGGAAATATGGTCGACGGCGATCGACTGGTCGCCGGCTTGCGTGAAGGCGACGCTGAGATCCTGGACCGAGAGCAGCGGGGTGTCGCTCATCTGAACGTCTTGCGCGGATCGAAGGCGTCGCGGGTGGCCTCGCCGACGAAGACCAGCAGCGACAGCATCAGCGAGATGACGACGAAGCCGGAAATGCCGAGCCAGGGCGCGTTGAGGTTGCGCTGCGCCTGCTTCAACAGTTCGCCGAGCGAGGCGGAGCCGGGCGGCAGGCCGAAGCCGAGATAGTCGAGCGAGGTCAGCGTCGAGATCGAGCCGCTGAGCAGGAAGGGCAGGAAGGTCAGCGTCGCCACCATGGCGTTGGGCAGCAGATGCCGGAACATGATGGTGACGTTGGACACGCCGAGCGCGCGCGCCGCATTGACATATTCGAAGTTACGGGCGCGCAGGAACTCGGCCCGCACCACGCCGACCAGTGCCACCCAGGAGAACAGCAGCATCAATCCGAGCAGGATGAAGAAGCCGGGCGGCAGGATGGCGGCAACGATCAAGAGCAGATACAGCACCGGGATCGCCGACCAGATCTCGATGAAGCGCTGGAACAGAAGATCGGTCCAGCCGCCGAAATAGCCCTGCAAAGCGCCGGCCGCCACGCCGATCAGCGCCGAGCCGGCAGTCAGGATCAGCCCGAACAGCACCGAGATCCTGAAGCCGTAGATGACGCGCGCCAGCACGTCGCGGGCCTGGTCGTCGGTGCCCAGCCAGTTCCAGTTGCCGACGTTGCAATTGGGGTCTGCCTCGCCTTTCGGATACTGGTTGCAGCGCGTCTTCTTGTCGTAGAGCCAGGACGGCTTGGTCGGTGCTGCTTCGGGAATAGCGTTGTTGACGGTCTGGTAGGAGTAGCGCACCGGCGGCCAGCCCATCCAGCCATTGGCGTTGATCTCGTCCTGGATGACCGGGTCGCGGTAGTCGGTGACCGCATAGAAGCCACCGAACTTCTCCTCGGGATAGGCGACCAGGACCGGGAACAGGATCTCGCCCTTGTAGGAGGCGATGATCGGCTTGTCGTTGGCGATCAGTTCGGAAACCAGCGACAGCACGAACAGGAACAGGAAAATCCACAACGACCAGTAGCCGCGCCGGTTGGACTTGAAGTTCTGCAGGCGCCGCTGGTTGAGCGGCGACAGAAAGGGCCGCGCGATCCGAGGCGGCGCCGTTTCGGCTGTCACCTGCGCCATCAGACGTCTCTCCGCTCGAAGTCGATGCGCGGATCGACCCAGGTATAGATCAGATCGGACAAAAGCCCGACGAACAGGCCAAGCAGCGAGAAGATGTAGAGATTGGCGAAGACCACCGGATAGTCGCGCTGCACCACCGAGTTGAAACCAAGCAGGCCGAGGCCGTCGAGCGAAAAGATGTTCTCGATCAGCAGCGACCCGGTGAAGAATGCCGAGATGAAGGCACCGGGAAAACCGGCGATGACGATCAGCATGGCGTTGCGGAAGACGTGGCCATAAAGCACCTGCCGCTCCGACAGGCCCTTGGCGCGGGCTGTGACCACATATTGCTTGCGGATTTCCTCGAGGAACGAATTCTTGGTCAAAAGCGTCGTCGTGGCGAAGGCCGATAATACCAGCGCGGTCAGCGGCAAGGTCATATGCCAGAAATAGTCGACGATCCGCGCCGGCCACGACAGCTGGTCCCAATTGTCGGAGGTGATGCCGCGCAGCGGAAACCAGTCCCAGAACGAGCCACCGGCAAACAGCACCATCAGCAAGATGCCGAACAGGAACCCGGGTATGGCGTAGCCGACGATGACGACGCCGCTGGTCCAGACGTCGAAGGTGGAGCCGTCCTTGACCGCCTTGCGGATGCCGAGCGGGATCGAGATCAGATAGGACAAGAGCGTGATCCACAGCCCGATCGAGATCGACACCGGCATCTTTTCCAGGATCAGGTCGAGCACCGATATGTCGCGGAAATAGCTGTCGCCGAAATCGAAGCGGAGATAGTTCCACAGCATCATGCCGAAGCGCTCGAGCGGCGGCTTGTCGAAGCCGAACTGCTTCTCCAGCTTCTTGATGAATTCCGGATCGAGCCCTTGCGCGCCGCGGTATTTCGAGCCGACGTCGCCGGCGACATCGACATTGGCGCCGCCGGCATCACCGCCGCCGCCGCCGAGGCGATCGCTGCCGCCCTGGTTGGTCAGCCTGGCGATGACCTGCTCGACCGGCCCGCCTGGAGCAAACTGGATGACGGCAAATGACACCGCCATGATACCGAACAGGGTCGGGATCATCAAAAGGATGCGGCGCAATATGTAGGCGCCCATCAGGCTTTACCCTCCTTGAGGACGACCATTGTGTCTGAAGGTGCCCCTAAGGCAATCGCCCCAGGCCAATTGCCGAAGACGGTGCCGCCCTTCATTGTCCTGCCGGACATTTCTCCCCGTATAGTGACGGGGAGAAAGGGGCTGGCCGTAGTCTCGGCGCTTCTATTGCGACGCTTATGATCGGCGAAACCATCGATGAAAGCGCCCCTCTCCCCGTCGCTATACGGGGAGAGGATGCCGGCAGGCAGGTGAGGGGCGGCGCCAGCGCTCGCAAGAAATTCAGGCTTTGCCAATTTTTGCCGCCTTGTCTTTGTCGAACCACCACGACGTCTCGACCGGAAAGTCGTAATCCGGCTTTTGAGCGGGAAAGCCGAACATGTCCCAGAAGGCAGCCCGGTGATTCGCCAGATGATATGTTGGAATCCAGTCTAGCCGCGCGCGCAAGACCCGATCGAGCGCGTTGAGCGCCGTGACGAGTTCGATCCGGCTCTGCGCCTTACCGGCTGCCTCGATCAGCGCGTCGATGGCTTTGCTTTCCGTACCCGGATAGTTGCGCATCCCCGGCGTTTTCGCCATCCTGGAAGCATAGAGGATCTCCAAACCGTCGGTGGTGGGCGTCGCTCCGATCGACCATGCGAGCATGTTGAAGTCGAAGTCGAAATTGCTCTGCCGCGCTTCAAATTGCGTCGAGTCGACCTGCCGGATCGAAGCGTCGATGCCGATCGCCTTCATATTCTCGGACCACGGCGCAAAGATGCGGACGAGGCCCTCGTCCTCGGCCAGCATTTCCACCTGCAGTCGCTCGCCCTTGTCGTTGACAACGAAATTGCCCGCTCGCTTCCAGCCGGCTTCGGCAAGCAGCCTCGAAGCCTCGCGCAGCAGCTTGCGGTCATGGCCAGAACCGTCGGAAACGGGTTGCATCACCGGTTCGCCGAAGGTCTCCGGCGGCAACTCGGCGCGAAACGGCTCCAGCAGGGCCAACTCCTGCGGTGAGGGCAGGCCCTCGGCCTTGTAGTCCGATCGTTCGAAGTTCGAGTGCGAGCGCTCGTAGGAGCCGAAAAACAGCACCCGTTTCGTCCATTCGAAATCGAAGCAATAGGCGATTGCCTGTCTCACGCGCACATCGCGGAATTGCGGCCGACGCTGGTTCAGCGCGACGGCCTGCATAGAGGGCGTTTTCTCGCCGGGAAATTCGCGTTTGACGACCCTGCCATCCTTCAGCGCCGGAAAGTCGTAACCAGTCGCCCACACCCGCGCGGTGGCTTCCTCGCGAAAATGCGTGTCGCCTTTCTTGAACGCTTCAAAGGCCGCCTGGCGATCGAGATAGAAATCGATACGGATGCGGTCGAAATTATTAAGGCCGTGGTTCACGGCGAGATCGCGGCCCCAATAATCGGCGACGCGTTCATACTCGACAGTCTGCCCGGCCACCACCCGTCCCACCCTATATGGTCCGGAGCTGAGCGGTGGGGTTAACGTCGAGGCGTCGAAATCATTGGCCGTGTAGAAGGCTTTGGACACGATCGGCATTACGACGATCGCGAGGATATTCTGCGCCGACTGTTGGCCGTTGAAGGTAAGGCTGACTGTAAGCGGATCGATTGCGACCGCATCCGTCATGTGCCGCAGCGCTTGGGAAAGGTTCGGATGTCCCCGATCTTTGTAGAGGTTCAAGGCGAAGGCAACGTCCTCGGCGGTCAGCGGCGAGCCGTCATGGAAACGCGCTTGTGGCCGCAGGCTGAAGCGGAAGCCGTTGCGGTCCTGCGACAAGGTAACGGATTCGGCAAGCAGGCCGTAGACCGCATCCGGCTCATCGACTGCCCTTGCCATCAGCGAATCGAAACAGAGCTCGGTGCGCGGCGGCGAATCCCCCTTCAACACCAGCGAGTTCAACGTGTTGAAAGTCAGAAAGCTCTGATTGAGGGTGGAGTTCGGCGGGCCGAAATTCATCCGGCCGCCCTTGGGAGCGTCTGGATTGACATAGTCGAAATGCGTGAAATCCGGCCCGTATTTGAGATCGCCAAAAGCCGACAACCCGTGCAGTTTCACGCCGGTCGGAATGGCGGCGAAAGCTCGGCCTGGCAGCAGTGCCGCAGCGGCGGCAGCACCGCCAAGGGCCAGGAAGTCGCGACGAGGCAGCGCTGCCATCAATTGCCGCTCTTGTATTTGGCCGCCAGCGCCTTTTCCTTGTCCGGGTCGATCCACCAGGAATTCTGGTCGACGCCGCTATAGGCGGGCTGTTTCTCCGGCATACCGAACTTGTTCCAGTAGGCCAGCCAAACCACGGCGCGGTAATATTGCGGCACGACATAGTAGTTCCACAGCAGCACCCGGTCGAGCGCATGGGTGGCGGCAACCAGATCATCGCGGTCGGTGGCAAAGATGATGCGGTCGACCAGCGCATCGACGACCGGATTCTTGATGCCGGCGTAATTGCGCGATCCCGGCGAATCGGCGGCCTTGGAACTCCAGAAATCGCGCTGTTCATTGCCGGGAGAGTCCGACTGCCCGAGTATCGAAGTGACCACGTCAAAGTCGAAGTGGGTGACTCGGTTGATATACTGGGTTTGGTCGATCAGGCGCAGCGTTGCGTCGACGCCGATTTTGCGCAGATTGGCGACATACGGGCTGGCGATGACCTGGTCGGTGTCGTTCCAACCGAGGATCTCGAATTTGAACGGTTCGCCGGTCTTGGCGTTGACCATCTTGCCGCCTTTGATCACCCAGCCTGCCTTGGCGAACAGATCGACCGCGGTTTTCAGGTATTTGCGCTCCGCCTGGGCGGTGTCGTAGACCGGCAGCTTGAATTCCTGGGTGAAGACTTCAGGCGGCAGCTTGTCGCGGTACTGCTCGAGGATTTCCAGTTCCTTGCCTTGCGGCAGGCCGCTCGACGCCAGCTCAGTGCCCTGGAAATAGCTGCTGGTGCGGGTGTTGGAGCCAAAAAACAGCGTCCGGTTCATCGTCTCGAAATCGAACGGATACATCAGCGCGGCGCGCACCAGGCGATCCCTAAACAGCGGGCGCCTGGTGTTGAGCATGAAGGCCTGCATCGGTTCGGGCGACGCGGTCTTGAATTCCTTCTTGATGACGTCGCCGGCCTTGACCGCCGGGAAGTCATAGGCCGTGTTCCAGCGCCTCGAACTGTTCTCCGGCTTGATGTCGTCCAGCCCGCCCTTGGTGAAGGCCTGCCAGGCGGCATTGTCGTCGAGAAAATAGGTGAAACGCTGCCTGTCGAAATTCTCACGGCCAATTTTCACCGGCAGCTTGGCCGCCCAGTAGTCCGGCACGCGCTGCCAGATGATTTCGGACCCCGGCTTGAAGCTGGCGATCTTGTAGGCGGCCGAGCCGAGCGGCGGCTCCTGCGTCGGCTTTGTGACGTCGCGCTTCTTGCCGTTGGCGTCGGTGCCTTCCCACCAGTGCTTGGGCAGCACGACGAGACCGCCGAGAATCTGAGGTAACTCCCGATTGCCCTTCTGGTTGAAATGGAACTCCACCTCGCGATCGGAGATCGCAACCGCGTCGGTGACGTTCTCGAAATAACGGCTGTACATCGGGCTGTTCGCCTTCAGCACCTGGAACGACCAGATCACGTCGTCGGTGGTGATCGGCTGGCCGTCATGCCATTTGGCGCGCGGGTCGAGCCGGTAGGTCGCCGAGGAATAGTCGGCCGGGTATTTGTAGGCATCGGCGATCAGCGGATGGTTGACGCTGCCCTCATCCGTCGCCTGCTCCATCAGCGTGTCGTAGAGCAGGCCGCCGCCGAACTGCACGAAGCCGGCGGCCGGCGAACCCTGCACGATATAGGGGTTGAAGCTGTCGAACGTGCCGAGCACTACTGAGTTCACTGTGCCGCCTTTCGGAGCATCCGGATTGACGTAGTCGTAGTGCTGGAAATTGTCGCCGTATTTGGATTCGCCGATCAGCGACGAGGTCGTGCGCCATTCGTCCGCGAAGGCCGCCTGCAGGCCGCCGGCAAAAGCAGCCAGCATCAGCACTGATTTCAGAAGCGTCCGCGCTCGGCCAACCGTCATGCGTTCTCCTCTTCGCGATATAGCGCCGTCACCATAGCGTCTGGCCCAATCTAGATCATTTGGCGGCGCTGAAAACCGCAACCGAGCGGCTTTGTCGTCGCATATGCATTTTTCCTAACGAAAAAGCCGGGCTGAACCCGGCTTTTTCAAGGATAATGTCATTACAGTTTTGTTATTTTGCGGGTGTCGCCGGGGCGGCTGGCGCCGCGCCTTCTGCCGGCTTGGCAGGGGCTGCACCTTCGGCCGGCTTGGCGGGCGCGTTTTCGGCCGAGGCGCCGGGCGCCGGCAGCGGCTTCGGATTGTCCGACAGCGTGCGCAGATAGGCGATGACGTTGGCGCGGTCCTCATCCTTGGGCAGGCCGGCGAAACCCATCGCCGTGCCCTTCACGAACTTCTTCGGCGAGGTGATGAAGTGGTTGAGATTGTCGTAGGTCCACTTCTCGCTGCCGCCCTTGGAGAACTCCTTCATGCCGGCCGAATAGGCAAAGCCCTCATGCTCGGCGACCGGACGGTCGACGATGTCCCAGAGATCGGGCCCAACCTTGTTGGGGCCACCCTTTTCGCCGGAGTGGCAAGCCTGGCATTTCTTGAAGATGGCGGCGCCCGCTTCGGCGTTGGCAGTGGTCAGCAGCTCGGCGATCGGCTTCACGGCCGCGGCGGGAGCGGCCGGGCCGCCTTCGGCGGGCTCGGTCGCCTCGATGACGAAGCCGGGCTTTTCAGGCGCCGGCGAGGCAAACAGCGCGTCGGACACGATGCCAACGGAAAAGACGATGAACACGGTGCCGAGAAAGCCGGCGAGCAGCTTGTTGACTTCGTTGGAATCCATACGCCCCAGGCTCCCTTTTCCGGCGGACCGATCCGTCCACTCCGTCCGTCGGTATCGTGAACCACCCTGCGAGGCGGTCAAATCGCGCGGAAACTAGGTCTTTTGCTCCGGCGTTGCAACACCTATAAGGGCGCTGCCAGTGAGACCTTTTGCCACTTTTGTCCCCCTCTTTTTCGAGCCCCTGCCCGCCTCATGTCCACGCTCATCCTGATCCCGGCCCGCATGGCCTCGACGCGCCTGCCGGGCAAGCCGCTGGCCGACATTGCCGGCACTCCGATGATCGTCCACGTCGCCCGCCGTGCTGCCGAGGCGGGGCTCGGCCGGGTCGTCGTCGCCACCGACACGCAAGGCGTTGCGGAGGCGGTGCGCGCGCATGGTTTCGAGGCGGTGATGACGCGGGCGGACCACGAAACCGGTTCCGACCGCATCTTCGAAGCGCTGACCATCCTCGACCCTGGCAACAGCGTCGAGACCATCGTCAATGTGCAGGGCGATCTGCCGACCATCGACCCCCTTGTTATCGGCGCCGCGCTGAAGCCTTTCGAGAACGCAGCGGTGGATATCGCCACGCTCTGCGTCGAGATCGTACGCGACGAGGAAAAGACCAATCCGAACGTCGTCAAGCTGGTCGGCTCGCCACTCTCGACGACGCGGCTCAGGGCGCTCTATTTCACCCGCGCCACTGCCCCTTGGGGCGAAGGCCCGCTCTACCATCATATCGGCCTCTATGCCTATCGCCGCGCCGCGCTCGAACGCTTCGTTGCGCTGAGGCCGTCGCCGCTGGAGCGCCGCGAGCGGCTGGAGCAGTTGCGGGCGCTTGAGGCCGGCATGCGCATCGATGCGGAGATCGTGCAGTCGGTGCCGCTTGGCGTCGACACGCCGGACGATCTCGAACGCGCCAGGGCGCTCCTTTCCGACTAAGAAATTCCCTCAATTCCCGAGACTCCGCGCATGCCTGAAAAGACCAACAAAATATCCTTCCAGGGCGAGCCGGGCGCCAATTCCGACACCGCCTGCCGCAACATGTTCCCGTCGATGGAGCCGTTGCCGTGCCCGACCTTCGAGGACGCCTTCAACGCCGTCGAGACCGGCAGGGCCGATCTGGCGATGATCCCGATCGAGAACACCATTGCCGGCCGCGTCGCCGACATCCATCACCTCTTGCCGGAATCGAAGCTGCACATCGTCGGCGAATACTTTCTGCCGATCCACTTCCAGCTGATGGTGCTGCCCGGCGTCAGGCGCGACGAGATCAGGACCGTGCACAGCCACATCCACGCGCTCGGCCAATGCCGCAAATACATCCGCAAGAACGGCTGGAAGGCGACGGTGGCCGGCGACACCGCGGGCGCAGCCAAGATGGTCGCCGCGATGAAGGACCGCACCATGGCCGCGCTGGCGCCGGCGCTGGCCTCGACCCTCTACGGGCTCGACATCATCGAGGAGAATGTCGAGGACACCGACAGCAACGTCACCCGCTTCGTCGTGCTGACCAAGAACAAGCAATGGGCCGAACGTCCCTCGGCCGACGCCAGGATGATGACGACCTTCATCTTCCGCGTCCGCAATGTGCCGGCGGCGCTCTACAAGGCGATGGGCGGCTTCGCCACCAATGGCATCAACATGACCAAGCTGGAAAGCTACCAGCTCGGCGCGTTTACAGCGACGCTGTTCTACGCCGATATCGAGGGTCATCCCGACGATCCGCTGGTGAAGCTGGCCCTCGACGAGTTGCGCTTTTTCTCGCGCGAAATGCGCATCCTCGGCGTCTATCCCGCCAGCGCCTCGCGCGAGCAGTGGAAGGTGGCGGATTAGGATCCGGTCAGGTCAGGCCGAGCTTGTTCTGTTTGGCCGGCTTGCCGCATTCGCGCCGGCTGATCGACCGGTTCATGGCGTCGATCTTGCCGCTTGCCTGGTCGGCGTCGCGTTTGGCTTTTGAGCGCATATCCGGCGTGAACGGGCCAAAGCCCGTCGCCGGGTTGGAGAACGACGGCTTGGCGTCCACCGGCAGATGATATTGCTGCGCCAGGCCGTTTCGTTGCGCCAGCAATTGATCGCAAGGCACCTTGTCATATAGCAGCGAGGACTGGACGTTTTCGTCCTGCCGTTCGGACATCGAATTGCCGACGCAGCCGGCCATCGCCAGGCAAGACGCCAAGACCGTCATGTTCCAGCGCATGAACGTGCTCCTTGTCTTTCGCAGCTGCGGCTTCTCATGCGCAGCGGCAGAAGTCTTAGCCAGATTTTACGCTGCCGGAAAGCAAGCTTGCCACTACGGCCAGCCCTTCGACCGGTTCGCGGCGATCCTGCCGGATGATCGTTGCCTGCAGCGACAGGATCGAAAAGCCGTCGGCATCCAGAACGCGCTCTACATAGCCTTGCGAATGCGCGTAGCGGCGCGACGGCTGCAAGGCGAAGCCGGCGCTGTCAGACGATTCTCCGCCCGGGAGCGTCTCGACGGAGAACGCAAACAGACCGCCGCCGGCAAGCATTCCGGCAATCTTGTTCACCACCTTTTCAAGTAGGCCGACATACATGAACACATCGGCCGCCGTCACCAGATCGGCTTTCGGGCCAGAATAGCAAAAGTCCTGCAGATCCGTCTTGACGAGCAGATCGTAGACGCCTTTGGCGCTCGCCTGCCTCAGCATGCCGGCCGAGATGTCGTAACCCTCCAGCCGGTCGGCGATCGGCCGCAGCTTCTGGCCCATGAGGCCGGTGCCGCAGCCGAGATCGAGCACCAGCGAAAACCGGCCCGGCCGTGCCGCCTGGATGGCGCGGTCGAGGCATTCGGGCAGGCGGTAGCCGAGCCTGTCGACTAGTTCAGCCTCGAAACTCCCGGCATAGTGGTCGTAAAGCGTCTCGACAAAGGCGCTGGGCGGCGCCTGTGCCGCCGCCGCCATACCGATCAATTGCAGCTTGAGCACCGCGCCAAGCCTGTCCGCCGGGTCCAGCCGCAGTGCCGTCGTCCAGGCCTGCGCGGCACGATCGCGCGCGCCCGCCGCTTCCTGCATCTCGCCGAGGCGGAACCAGCCGGCTGGCCATTGCGGCGCCAGTTCGAGCGCGCCGAGCAGCAATTCCGCCGCTGCCGCATGATCGCCGGATGCATAGAGCATTTCGGCATAGTCGGCGCGGCGGTCGGCGGTCAAATCGCCGGACGAGGTCTGGAGCGGTTTCATCGTGATCGGGTTCCGCCGGGTGTTTGCAGCCGGCTTGCGCTCTATGCTGGAGTCAGCAGTGACTTACAACAGGCTTCCCGCGCCGGAATTAGCGCCTATCTTGGGGCCATGCGCGCCAGCGACCTGCTTCATCCCCGGCCGGAAGGGCTGTATTGCCCGCCCGGCGATTTCTTCATCGACCCGGTGCGGCCGGTCAACCGGGCGCTGATCACACATGGCCATTCCGACCATGCCCGCTCCGGCCACCGCTCGGTGATGGCGACGCAGCAGACGCTCGACATCATGGGGCTGCGCTACGGCGACAGTTTTGCCGGAACGACGCAAGCCGCCGTGCTCGGCGAGACGATTGCGCTCGACGGCGTCACCGTCAGCTTTCACCCGGCCGGCCATGTTCTGGGCTCGGCGCAGATCAAGGTCGCGCATCAGGGCACGTGCATCGTCGCGTCCGGCGACTATAAACGCCAGAAGGACGCGACCTGCGAGCCGTTCGAGCCGCTCAAATGCGACGTCTTCATCACCGAGGCGACGTTCGGCCTGCCGGTGTTTCGGCATCCGCCCGATACCGAAGAGATCGCCCGGTTGCTGAAATCGACCGAACAGTTTCCCGAGCGCACGCATCTGGTCGGCGCTTATGCGCTGGGCAAGGCGCAGCGTGTCATGCGGCTGCTGCGCGATGCCGGCTACGAAAAGCCGATCTACATCCATGGTGCGCTGGCCAAGCTCAGCGAATATTACCAGAGCCAGGGCATCGATCTCGGCACATTGGAACCGGCGACCGTCGAGACCGGCCAAAAAAGCGACTTTGCCGGCGCCATCGTCGTCGGCCCGCCATCCGCCTTCGCCGATCGCTGGGCGCGGCGTTTTCCCGATCCGATGTCGTGCTTCGCCTCAGGCTGGATGCGCATCCGCCAGCGCGCCAAGCAGGGCGGCGTCGAGCTGCCGCTGATCATCTCCGATCACTCCGACTGGGACGAGCTGACAGCAACGATCAAGGAGACCGGCGCCGAAGAAATCTGGGTAACGCATGGCCGCGAGGAGGCGCTGGTGCGCTGGTGCGAACTCGAAGGCATCGCCGCCAGGCCGCTGCATCTGGTTGGTTATGAGGACGAGGGCGATTGAGAATGCGAGGTTCGATGGTCACCTGCGCAGAGCTCTACGGCGCCCCCCTCTGTCCTGCCGGACATCTCCCCCACGAGGGGGGAGATTGGATGTCGCGCCGGCTTTCGCCAACCACCAACGTTGCTGGACGGGTGGCAAGGACGAAACTGCCAATCTCCCCCCTCGTGGGGGAGATGTCCGGCAGGACAGAGGGGGGCGCGACAGAACGCAAGCCTTTCCCATTGGCGCTCCGCTCATGAACCGCTTCGCCGAGCTTCTCGACCGGCTGGTGCTGACGCCGTCGCGCAACGGCAAGCTGACGCTGTTGACCGACTATTTTCGCAGCGTCGAGGATCCGGACCGCGGGCTGGCGCTGGCGGCCATTACCGGCGATCTGTCCATCGCCGCGGTCAAGCCGGCGATGCTGCGCACTCTGGTGATCGAGCGCATGGATCCGGTGCTGTTTGGCTATTCCTATGATTATGTCGGCGATCTGGCCGAGACCGTGTCGCTGGTCTGGCCGCAATCGCCTCTCGATATCGCGAACCACGAGCCGACGCTGGCCGAGGTGGTGGCCAAGCTGCAGGCGGCGAGCCGCTCCGACGGGCCGCAGGTGCTGGCCCGGCTGCTCGACAGCGCCAGCACGTCGGCGCGCTTCGCCATCATAAAGCTGGTCACCGGCGGCCTGCGCATCGGCGTCTCGGCGCGGCTGGCCAAGCAGGCGCTAGCCGATTTCGGCAAGGTCGATATCGCCGAGATCGAGGAACTCTGGCACGGGCTGACGCCGCCCTATATCGGGCTGTTCGCCTGGCTGGAGCGTAAAGCGGAAAAACCCAGGAAGACGGCGCTGGCGCTGTTCAGGCCGGTGATGCTGTCGAATGCCGTCGGCGACGGCGACCTCGAAAAGCTCGACCCGGCCGACTACGCGGCCGAATGGAAATGGGACGGCATCCGCGTCCAGGCGGTTTGCGAAGGCGGCATTCGCCGGCTCTATTCGCGCACCGGTGACGATGTCTCCGGTGCCTTTCCGGATCTTGCCGAGGCCATGGATTTTTCAGGAGCCCTCGACGGCGAGCTTCTGGTCGGTGACCCCAGGCAGGCGACGGGCACGTTCTCGGACCTGCAGCAGCGGCTGAACCGCAAGACCGTGTCACCCAAGATCCAGCAGCAATACCCCGCCTTCATGCGCTGCTACGATGCGCTGCAGATTGGTGACGAGGATGTGCGCGGATTGCCCTTCCGCGAACGACGCGGCCGGCTCGAGGCCTTCGTCAGGACGCTCGATCCGAGCCGCTTCGATCTGTCGCCGCTGGTCGAATTCACCAACTGGCAGGCACTCGAGGAATTGCGCCGCAAGCCGCTGCATCCGGTCATCGAAGGCGTCATGCTGAAGCGCTGGGATTCGCCGTATGTGGCCGGGCGGCCGAAGGGCCCGTGGTTCAAGTGGAAGCGCGATCCGCACACGGTCGACGCGGTGCTGATGTATGCCCAGCGCGGCCACGGCAAACGCTCGAGCTTCTATTCCGACTACACATTCGGCGTCTGGTCCGGGCCGGAAGGATCGGAGGAGCTGGTGCCGGTGGGAAAAGCCTATTTCGGCTTCACCGACGAGGAACTGAGGCAGATCGACAAATATGTCCGCGACAATACGATCGAGCGCTTTGGCCCGGTCCGCTCGGTGCGTGCCGACCGCAGGAACGGGCTGGTGCTGGAGGTTGCGTTCGAAGGTCTCAACCGCTCGACGCGGCACAAATCCGGCGTTGCCATGCGCTTTCCGCGCATTTCGCGGCTACGCTGGGACAAGCCGGCGGCCGAAGCCGACCGCATCGAGACGCTGCAGGCGCTGCTCGATAGTTAATGCATGTCGCGCAAAAAGTGTGCAGCGGTTTTGCGGTAACGACATGCATCAAAACAAGAACCTGAAGCGCGTCGCATGAGGCCGGAACGCGACGTGCTTTAGGGAACGACTGAAACGCGGATCTCGTAGATGTCGACCGACTTGCCCTGCTTGTCGAAGTCGGAATTGATGGCGATGGTGCCGGCAGCGCCCGGACGCTTGTTGGGAAAGCGCACGTCGAACAGATATTCATTGCGCTCGCGACCGACGGCATAGCGCTTGCGGCCGCAGTCGCCGAGTTCGCCGAAATTGCAATCGACGGAAATCTGCGTCTCCTGGCCCTCCTCGGAGCGCGCGATGATGTCGAATGTGGCATGCTTGCCGGCCAGTTTTTCCAGCACGCCTTGTCCGACGTCGAAGCTGATGGCCGAGCCGGATGCCCCCGAGCGGATGCGCAGGAAGGAACCGCTTTCGTCCTGGATGACGTCGGCCTTGGCGTCCGACGGTGCATTGACCTGCGTCGGGTCACCCGGCGAAAAGACATTGATCCAGTCGTGCGTCTGGTCCTGCTCGCCCTGCTTCGGCGGCGAAGCAGTGTCGTCCGGCGTGAAATCATCGCCGTCGACCGTTGGCGGCGCTTCCGGTGGCGCTGTGTCGAGCTCGGTCGCCGATTTGAAGACGCCGGTCTGGTTGGCGAAATAAAGGCCGATGCCGGCGGCTGCGAGCAGCGTCACACCGAAGAAGATGGCGGTCAAGGGCAGGCGCCGCCGCCTCGCCCGCCGGTCGTCGCGGTCGGGCGTCACTTCCGCGTCGTCCGTTTCGGCGTCGGCTTCGGTCGGAACCGAGGCCCCCATGTCGATCACGGGCGCCTCGGCAACAGGCGCATCGGGCATGATGTCGGGAACGACCGGCAGGACGCGCGACCGCGGCGCATCGGATTCGGGCGGCTGCGCCGGACCGTCAACGACGACATCGGGCGACGGCGCGGCTTCAGCTTCGGCCGGGGGCTCCACCTCCGGTGCTGCCTCCAAACTGTCGGTCGGCGCGGCGACGTCGGCAACCGCCGGCAGGAATTCCGATTCGATTTCGGTGATCTTCGCCTGGACCGCCTTGCGCCGCTTGATGGCGACCTCCACCGTGACGTTTGGATTGGCCTGCAGGGCACGGTCGAGTGCCGCGAAAGCCGATCGATAGACCCGCTCGCGAAACGCCCGGTCGTCGGCATTGCCTTTCTCGAAGGCATTGCGGATCGCTTTTTCGATCGCGTCCAAGCGAATTCCCTCTGCAATTTCACTCACATTGCCATGATCGTTAGCCGCAGGCGACCAATCAATCAACAAGCGAGCGGCCGCATTCTGCCTTGCCGAGGGGCACAAAGCTCATTTCGGCGGTTTTCGGTAAAGGAATCAACATTTTTCGCTGATTTTCCCGCCACCGCCAACGTGGCGGACGGGACGGCATCACGCGGCCAACGGCAGATCCGCGCGGCGGCTGCCCTTGCGCCCGGCCGGAGGCGGCACCAATTGCCTCGTCCTGAAATCGCGACTGCCATCTTGAATTCGCGGCCGGTTGCGTCTATCACGCAGCCCATCTTGGAAGCTCGGCTTCCCGGGCCGCTTTAGCTCAGTTGGTAGAGCACATCATTCGTAATGATGGGGTCAGGTGTTCGAATCACCTAAGCGGCACCAAATCCCGCGTGTCCAACCCGGAGACATGGGTAACAGATTGTACTTAAGACATGGGTGACAACCTCGTGCCGAACGGGTTGTCGATGGTCTGCAAGGTCCTCTGTTCCAAGTC